>NZ_JBQYSN010000011.1:0-84948 GCF_052686535.1 Agrobacterium sp. DKPNP3
TCAAAATATTTAAACAAGATATGCCGCCCTTCATGGGGGCATTTCTGTGTTGGGGCGCGAAACGGGGTACTAGGACCACGTTTCGATCGGCCATCGCGAGCATCATGTGGCCAATTCCTTGGCTCGCGACTCGGCCATACCACCCGTGACCGGGCCGCATGAAACCCTGTAGAAATCGGTAGCGACCCATGCGCTCGCGATGCGCCGCCTGCGTCACGCCGCGTCGTCATTACGCTATCTAGATGGGTTCGAGGTCTCCGGCATCACCGAAAGGGCTTCCTTGGGGTTGAACCGCACTTGGTTTGCCGGAGGCTGTTGGGTTTTGGGTATGCGGCCGGCTGTTTCTTCCAGCATGGCGTAGTAGCGTTCTTCAGCCCCAGCTGGCGGTATGTTTCCGGTGGGCTCCAGAAGTTGTCGGTGGTTGAACCGGTCGACCCATTCAAAGGCGGCGAATTCAACCGTTTCGAAGCTTCGCCAGGGTCCACGCCCACGGATCGCTTCAGCCTTGTTGAGGCCGTTGATTGTTTCGGCGGGGCCATTGTCTTAACTGTCGCCGACACTTTCGACAGAAGGCGTCAGTTTCTGCCAGCCGCTCGGAGTACCGGATGGACAGATATCGGAAGGAGATCATCGCTTCAATGGGCGATCGAGCCTCCTCTTACCCGACAGGCGAATGCTTGCATTCGCCTGTCGGGGCCATCGCGAGATAAGCAGACGCTTTGCGCAAAATCTCATTGGGCGGCAGAACCTCGCGATTATCCCGCTACAGAGCCATCATCTTCTCGGCCACTTCGCGTTTGCATGAGCCGGGGCATTCACACATGAACCGCTGCGGCAACGCCGGCGCGGTTCAAACTCATCGATCGCCCCATTTGCGTCGCGGAAATTCGACTTGCTCAAAGCATATGTCGTCGTAGCACCCTGATGACATCGAAATTGTGTGGGATTCGAGAATGGTCCCAGGCTGGGCCGGCGATGACGTCCAGCGACACCACTTCATGGGACATGATCCCTTAAGATCAGAGGGAGCGCTAACAACCTGCCTGCACTCGATCCTCGGTGCAAGCCTCCGATATGCCTCCAATTGAAACTTCGTCTGTGCTGGAACAGTCTCGGCGGCGCGCCGTTATACTCGCGTGCCGCGAAGGGGTGGCATTGGAGTAAGCCGCATATGGGAAGTCGAATTTGTATTATCGGGTCCGGCCCGACGGGGATATTTACCCTTCAGCATTTAATCCGTTCTCCTATTCCACTGGCGATCACAATTTACGAAGCCGAAATGTTGGCTGGGAAGGGAACGCCTTATCTTCCTGGCGCCAACGACCCGGTGATGCTTTCAAATATTCCGAGCATCGAAATACCTCCGCTCAGCGCGTCACTGGTGGACTGGCTCTCTAGCCAAGACGACAAATACCTGGATCGCTTCGCGATCGTGCGGGATGCCATCAACGCGCGTGAATTTTATCCGAGGCTCGTTCTGGGGGATTATTTTCACGACCAGTTCAACGCCATCGTCGAAGATGGGGTTAGGAATGGTCACCAGATCGACATTCGCCCCAATCATCGCGTCATCGATATATCTCTCGGCGTCGAGGATATCCGAGTGAGTGTTGCGGGGGCAGAGGTCAAGTTTGACGCCTACTTTGACCATGTCGTCATGGCCACAGGCCATAACTGGCCCGAGAAAACAGAGGTGCGGCCTGGCTACTTTTCGTCGCCATGGCCTGCGGCCGCCCTCAAGAGTTCTTGCCATGGCAGGCTTGGCGTGCTTGGCACGTCGCTCAGCGGTATCGACGCACTTTTAACAGTTGCGGTATCGTGTGGCTCATTTTTCTATGACGACGCTGGCATCATGCAGTTTCAGGCATCCACCGGCAATGAAAACTTTTCAGCCGTGATGATGTCGCGCAAGGGCCTTCTGCCGGAGGCAGATTTCTACTGCCCGTTACCTTACGAAACGCCGAAGGTTTGCACGCAGGAGGCCGTTGACGCAGAGATTCAAAACGGAACGGTCGGACTTCTCGACCGCGTATTCGACCTGTTCCGGCAAGAGATCGCGACCGCCGATCCTCAATATGCGTCAGAAATCGGTCTAAGTGGCTTGACGTCCGACACCTTTGCCGACGCCTACTATTCACGCCGATCAGGCGTGGACCCCTTTGTCTGGGCCGCAGCGAACCTCGCAGAAGTCGAGCAAAATGAGCAGAGACGACACACGGTGCGGTGGCGTTATGCGATACTGATCACCCATGAAATCGTGGCTCGAGCAGTTCCTCACCTCGACACGGTCGATCTCGCGCGGTTCAACAAGTCGTTCAAGAGCATTTTCATCGATGAATATGCCACCGTCCCGCATCTGTCGATCAAGCGTCTGCTTGCACTTCGCAACGCCGGCAGGCTGAACATCATTCGGCTTGGAGACGATTACGAGATCGACACCGACGGCCTTGCTCGGGGCGCAAGAGTGAGGGGAAAAGGCTTGGAAGAGACATTTGACAGTTTCATAGATGCAACCGGCCAGACGGCGTTGTCGGCTCACGATCTTCCTTTCCCATCATTGGTGAGAAATGCTGCGATCAAACCGGCAAAAACACCTGAAACGAACATTGGACTCTTCAACGATACGTTAAGTCTCAACTCCAAAAGGACCGGGGGAATAGAAGTGGATGAATGTTATCGCCCGAAAGACGTCGGCGTTTATTCGAACCGGCTATATTGCGTCGCCATTCCTTTCCTTCTGCATAAACACCCCTTTGTTCAAGGCATTACCAGCGCTGCTGACTTAGGCAGAACGGCAGCAGAGGCTATTTTAGATGACATAAACAGCGGAACGGCCGACATGCTGTTAACGGCCTGAAATCGCGGACAAGACAGAGCATGAACCCAAATGTTCCATCAAGACAGTCGATAGGGAAAGTCGCTGAAATCTGGCGCTTCCCCGTAAGTTCGCTGCAGGGAGAGCGCTGCGATCACGTGGAGATCGGACTGCATGGAATCGATGGAGACCGTCGTTTTGGCCTGTTCGACGCGACGCGCGGCGAGGTTGCTGCGCCGGAACAAGAGGCCAGGTGGAGGCCTGCGCTATTTCTGCGCAGTGCAGTCGATGGACACGGTGTCTGGGTCGAGTTTCCTAGTGGAGAGCGCCTGTACCTGGAAGATCCAAAGTTGCGGCCTGAGCTTGAAGAATATTTCGGATTTGACGTGGGAATCGGATGTTACATGGACGACGATCCACTCGCACCCTCACTTCCGACCATCAAGAACCGATATTCCGTGTCGCCGCTCCACTTGGTTACGTCGTCTTCGCTGGAGGACCTTCAGCAGATGGCACCAGACACCACGGTGGATCGTCTGCGTTTTCGGGCTAATGTCCTGCTCGAGACGGAAGATATGGCGGAATTTCCAGAGCATAGCTGGATAGGTCACATCATCAGCATCGGCGGCCTTGATCTGAAAGTCACCGAGGCGACAAAACGTTGCGGCATGATTTTGGCTGCACAACCTGGGCTTCCGGAGCAGCCGGAGGTTCTTAGAACCATCGTGAGAAAAACTGGCCGTAAATTTGGTATCTATTGTGATCCTCTCAAAACGGGATACGTCGAGACTGGTGCGCTTGCAAAGCTGATGGGCACCGAGATATCGGGCTCAGAGTAAGAGCCTTGGAGCATCTAGAGTCACAGTGAACGGTGTACCGCCAAAAGCAGCCTCCGGGCATCGCGGCGAAGGTTCGCAGAACCATGCTTTCCAGCTTCTAAACAGCTTCCCAGCCCGTCAAATTTGCGCGCCGGAATTTTGGCGCTGTCCGCTCCGCTTGCGACGGCGGCGGACGGAGCGAAACTCGATGCGGCAAGGGTAGCCTTAAGACCGGAGTCCAGCATCCCCACTCCACGGCTTGAAATTTTACGAGCGTCAGGCCGCACGCTTTGGCCGCAATGAACCCTTAGGGCGTCCTAAAGCAGCGCGCCGCGGATCACCAGACCCACGGCCGCAACGGTTGCGACGCCCGCCGTCCAGAGCCCTACGAACCAAAGCACCTTTCTGAAGCCGTCCCTCATCAGTGGTAGCCCTCCTCAGGATCGACCTTTCCGCGGAATACCCAGTAAGCATAGGCCGTGTATGCGAGGATCATCGGCACGAGAACAACTGTTCCGACAAGCAGGAATTTGAGCGAGCTTTCAGGCGCTGCGGCCTCCCTGATCGTGAGGACGCCGGGTACCATGTAGGGGTAGAAGCTGACACCAAGCCCCGCGAAGGTCAGGACGAATATGCCAAGCGCCGAGAGAAATGGCTGCAGATGCCTGCCGTGATTGAGGCCGTGCCAGAGCGCAAGGGCACAGGCAGCTAGGAGCAGCGGTACGAAAGACGAGAAGAAGGCGGTCGGCCAGCCGAACCAGCGCTCGAAGTAGATCTCGTTGATAAACGGCGTCCAAAGCGACACGGCGCCAATCAGCGCCAGAAGCACGAGGCTCAGGGGGCGGGCGAGCTTAGCCGAGCGAATTTGGATGTCGCCGGTAGTCTTGAGGTTGAGCCATGTTGCCCCGAGCAACGCGTAGCCCACGAGAACGGCGATGCCTGTCAGGATCGAGAAGGGCGTAAGCCAGTCCCACCAGCCCCCGGCATACTGCCTTCCCTCGACAGCAATACCTTGCACAAGCGCGCCAAGCGAAATTCCCTGCATGATGGCAGCGAGCGAGGAGCCGATCCAGAATCCGAAGTCCCAAAGGTGGGACTCATGGTGCGTGCGCCAGCGGAATTCGAAGGCAACGCCGCGAAAGATCAGGCTCACCAGCATGAGGATAATCGGCATGTATAGCGCCGGCATGATAATCGCATAAGCAAGCGGGAAGACGGCCATGAGCCCGCCGCCTCCGAGCACGAGCCATGTCTCGTTGCCATCCCAGACGGGCGCGATCGAATTGGTCATGACGTCGCGGTCGCGTCGATTTCGGAAGAATGGGAAGACAATGCCGATCCCGAGATCGAAGCCGTCGAGAACCACATAGGCAAGGACCGCAAATGCGATGATACCTGCCCAAATGAAGGAAAGATCAATGTGCATGTCGGTCTCCAATCCGATGACCCTGTGCAACACCCGGCGTAATGCCCGCCGTCCGGATCGGACCGGCATCCAGCTCCTGATCTGCGTCCAACGGCGTTGGCGGCCGTCGCATGAGCTTCAGCAGATAATAGACGCCGACGCCGAAGACCACGAAGTAGACAGCGATGAAAATGAGCAAGGAGGTCCCAACTGCGGGAGCTGAAATCGGCGACAGGCTTTGCGCGGTTCGCAGCTGACCATAGACCGTCCAGGGCTGACGGCCGACCTCGGTCGTGTACCATCCCGCAAGCACAGCCACGAAGCCGGATCCTCCCATGGCCACCGCGACGCGGTGCAGCAAGGGCGTGTCGTACAGCTTCCCCTTCCAGCGCGCCCAAAGGGACCAGAGCCCGACGCCAAGCATCAGGAAGCCGAGGCCGACCATGATCCGAAAGGTGATGAAGGGCATAAGCGCCGGCGGACGCTGGTCGCGGGGCCACTCCTTCAGTCCCTTGATCTCGCCGTTCAGCTCATGGGTCAAGATCAGCGAGCCAAGCTTTGGAACCTCGACGGCATAGCGGGTTCTTTCCGCCGCGTCATCGGGAATACCAAACAGAACGAGTGGGGCGCCGTTTTTGTGCGTCTCGTAATGTCCTTCCATCGCAGCGATCTTCGCAGGCTGGTGTTCGAGGGTGTTCAAGCCATGCAAGTCCCCGGCGACGATCTGGATCGGTGTGACGATCGCCGCCATCCACATGGCCATTGAGAACATTATCCGCGCCTGACGGTTCGTCCGGTCCTTCAGCAGGTGCCAGGCGCCGACGGCGCCAACGGCAAAGGCGGTCGTCAGGAATGCCGCCATGACGGTATGGGTCATCCTGTAAGGGAACGAAGGGTTGAAGATGATCTGCCACCAATCTTCCGGCACGAAGACGCCGTTGGCGTCGATGCTGAAGCCGGCCGGCGTGTGCATCCAGCTATTAGCCGCCGTAATCCAGGTCGCAGAAATCAGCGTGCCGATCGCCACCATGGCAACCGCCACCATGTGGGCTCTTTCACCGACCCTCTTTCGGCCGAAGAGTGCGATGCCAAGGAAGCCTGCTTCCAGGAAGAATGCCGTCAGGACCTCGTATCCCATGAGCGGGCCGATGACCGGCCCAGCCTTGTCCGAGAAGGCCGACCAGTTGGTGCCGAACTGATAGCTCATGACGATCCCGGACACGACGCCCATCGCGAAAGTCACCGCGAAAATGGTCTTCCAATATTCAAAGAGCTTGAGATAGGCCTCATCACGCTTCCATAGCCAGAGCGCGTTCAGGACGGCGAGGTAGCTGGCCGTCCCAATCGAAAAAGCGGGGAAAAGAAAGTGAAACGAGACGGTAAACGCGAACTGTAGCCGTGCTAGCATTTCGGCCTCGAGACCAAGGAAGGTCATGACGACTCCATTGTTGAAGACCCTCGAACTTCATTCCGGCATCGAGGTTCCAGCTGAGGTGTCGATTGATTCTGCAAACGACATGATCCGCCATGCTAAGCGAGCTTGATTTGTGGCCAAGCCTTCCCGACGTCGCGCGTCGAATTGCCACGTCGCAGCTCCATCGAACCCAAAGCCACAGCTCTGTCTCGCCGTTTTGCAGGAGGTGGGATCCGTGGTCAGACGTGGAATGAGGCTATCGCAGAACTATTTGTTTTTCGGTAGGCGCCAGTCTGAGCGTATGCAATGGCTCACGGCGCTCGCGTCAGCTCTATGGTCTAAGAAGGCGTGCAATAGTGCCTCTTGCCCGTTCGGCAAAATCAGCTTTTAGCTCAGGATGTGGATCGAGGCGAGCTGGGCAATCCTTGATATCCCACATTGCGCGTAGAGGCACGGCCGGATCGGTCATGAATCGCGTCCTTGACCCCAGCTTGCTTTTTGATAGCCCTTACTCTTGCTGCCGTCGCGCATTGGTAAGGTCCGCGAGGCCTTTAAGGCGCATTGGCCATGATACAGGGAGCCTAGCGTGACGGGCGGCATCCGCATCGCGAACACTGTGCTGCCGCTTCGAGGCTGTGTGGCCATGGTTGATCTTCCATGCCTCGGGGTCATCGTTTGCCAGATCGATCGTTGATTTTGCGGGCTCGGCGATCAGTGCGACGTTGGGGCTGAGCGCGCGTGGAACGAAGGAGAAGGGCAGGCTGTGGATCTCTCGCAAGGGCGCGTTGACGCGGATTAGCTGCGCCAGACACCGCCAGTCGAAGCCCTGATGTGACGAATGGTGCGGGGGAACTCGATCAAGTCGATATAGGCCTGCCCAAAAGGTTTCTTTGAGGTTGCCCGATTGGCGATCGTAGCCCATGAGGGCCGAGCCCCAGTTTTTGATCCATACGGCCGGCCCGACTTCGACCGGCACCGTGACGAGGAAAATGCGGGGACGAACGATTGTGCAGACATGCTCGATGACGCGGACCGTGCGGTTGAGGTGGATGTGCTCAAGCGTTTCCAGAGCGATGACAATGTCGGCCTCGATCGTTTCGTAAAGGCTCTCGTCGGTAGCGTCGCCGACGATGAAGCGGCAGTTTTCGTATTTGCTGTAGCGATTGCGCGCGGCCTGGATAAAGATTGGATCGTAGTCGATACCGACATAATCGATGTCAAATTTTTCCAGAATATGCCCGACCGCAGTTCCAGGACCACAGCCAATATCCAGTATTTTGACCTTGCGGTTGCCGACGTCCTTCTGCACTGATTGCAGAACCTCAAGCAGCTTTCGATAGCGGCCCGCATGCAGAAAGCGCGTCACCCAGTTGAAGTTCTGCACTTTCTCGTAAGTGGTCGCGAACGTACCCATCCAATCCGTCTCCATGAACCGTAGATGATGTCGTCTCGCGATCGCTGCTATTGTAGCGATCGTGCGCGACCCGGCGTTGTATTTCGAAGTCTGGCACGGCCTGCGCGACCTGCAACTCGGCCAAAAGGCTTAAGTCGGAAGCGAGGATAGCCACCCTGCCTCCTCTTAAAGGCAGATGTGGACATGGTGGATCGTGAATCGGGCAGTTCTGACCGGCCGTCCTCTCCCTTTTGGTATGCTGCCGACGAACAGGGCCTCGTTATATTTTTATGGGGGCGCCATCCGGGGCCGGAACCGCTGGGAGATGTGGTGGATGGTTGACAAGAGAGCCTTGATTATTGGCGTGACGGGACAGGACGGCGCTTATCTCAGTGAATTGTTGCTTGCCAAGGGATATATTGTGCACGGCCTGAAAAGGCGGTCATCCTCATTCAATACAGGCCGGATCGATCATCTTTATCAAGATCCCTTCGAGGAAAACCTTCGCTTTCGGCTGCACTTCGGTGACCTGACGGATGCCACAAACCTGTGCCGCGTCATCCAGGAGGTCCAGCCCGACGAGATCTACAATCTTGGCGCCCAGAGCCACGTCCAGGTCAGCTTCGAGACGCCGGAATACACGGCCAACGCAGACGCCCTTGGCACGCTCAGGCTGCTGGAAGCCATGCGCATCTTGAACCTTGGCGACCGCTGCCGGTTTTATCAGGCGTCCACATCGGAGCTATTCGGAGGGATGGGCACCGTTGCCCAGCACGAGGGAACGCCGTTCTATCCAAGAAGCCCCTATGCCGCGGCGAAACTCTACGCCTACTGGATGACTGTCAACTACCGGGAAAGTTACGGCTTTCACGCATCCAACGGCATCCTCTTCAACCATGAGAGCCCCATTCGCGGGGAGACTTTCGTCACGCGGAAAATTACCCGCGGTGTCGCGGCTATCGAACGCGGCCTCATGAGCAAGCTGCGCCTTGGCAATCTGGACGCCAAGAGGGACTGGGGGCATGCGCGGGATTATGTCGAAGGCATGTGGCGCATCGTGCAGCAGGAAATGCCGGAGGATTATGTGCTTGCGACCGGCGAGGCGCATACGGTGCGGGAGTTCGTTGAGCTTGCTTTCGGGGTGGTTGGTAAAACCATCGAGTGGCACGGTGATGGCAGCGATGAAGTGGGGTACGATGCCAAAACCGGCGATACGATCATCGAAATCGATCCCAGATATTTTCGCCCGGCGGAAGTGGATTTTCTTCTCGGCGACCCCAGCAAGGCGCGCAGGAAACTCGACTGGAGCCACACGACCTCCTTTTGCGACCTCGTTCAGGAAATGGTCGAAGCGGATCTGCGCCTCGTGATGTTGGAAGAGGGAAGAAATGAATTCGTCGCATGAATCGCAAGGAATTCCGTTCAGCTTGAATGGGAAGCGCGTCTGGGTTGCCGGCCATACGGGAATGGTCGGCTCGGCACTTGTGCGACGGCTGCAGCGCGAGAATTGCGAAATCCTCAAAGTCTCTCGCAAAGAACTTGATCTGACCCGACAGTACGAGACGGAGCGGTGGATGGCCGCAGCAAGACCTGAGGTCATTTTTGTCGCTGCCGCCAAGGTCGGAGGTATTGCAGCCAACGCAGCCCATCCGGCAGACTTTCTTTACACCAACACCCTCATATCGATGAATATCATGAAAACCGCCGCCGACCTTGGTGTCGAAAAGCTTCTCTGGATGGGCTCAAGCTGCATCTATCCGAAATTCGCGGTGCAGCCGATCAAGGAAAGCGCCCTTCTGACAGGTCCGCTGGAGCCGACCAACGAGGCTTACGCGATTGCGAAGATCGCGGCGCTCAAGCTTTCCCAGTTCTATGCCAGCCAGTACGGCCTGAATTGCGTCTCCGTCATGCCGACCAATATTTATGGGCAGAACGACAATTTCGATCCGCAAAGCTCACACGTCATCCCTGCGATGATCAGGAGAATGCACGAAGCGAAAATCAGCGGTCAGAACAGGATCGTTCTCTGGGGCACGGGTAGTCCTCTGCGTGAATTTCTTCATGTGGACGATCTGGCGGATGCTTGCTGTTTTCTCATGAAATCACCGGCCCGTTTTCCGCTGATCAATATCGGCTCGGGGCGGGAGATATCCATCCGCGATCTCGCGCATCTGATCGCAGATATTGTCGGCTACGATGGGCAGATCGTGTTTGACACCAGCAAACCGGATGGAGCCCCCAGAAAGCTGCTCGACTGCTCGCTGCTCAACGCGCTTGGCTGGCACTCGACGGTCGAGCTTAGAGATGGCATCCGGGATTTGTATGAGTGGTGGCGACAACCGAAGTCGCTGCAACCGGACGTGTTGCGACAAGCCATTTAACGTGCCCAAAAGCCGGACGACGATCGTTCCGTGCTCCATAAGCGGTGACCGATCTCCGTCTCCAGTCCGGCTGGGGTGATATTCCTGCAAATTTCAATCTGAACACGTCGACATAATAAGATTTGCGCGGCGCTAGCGACGGTGTGCAAAACGTAAAATAGGCTCGCCCGACCGAACGAGCGAGCCCCTCCCAGTGACCAGTTTTTCCCGGCTACCAGGGACCCGCCAAAGTATCAGGGGGCGACGGGTTACTCTTACAAACCGCTTTTATCGTTTCGGATCAATCTGGCTATAAGCGGTAGGATGAACCCTATCCATCTGATTTTTAGTAACTTTTCGCCTTCTGGTTGCCGAGGGCAGGACAAAGCTTCAGACTTTGGGAGACGTTACCCGGCCGATTGGTTCTCCGTCGTTTAAATTGAGCCAGTCTCGGACGTCGGTCGCCGTGATCCAGATCTGTCCATCGAAAGCAAACATTCCCTTCTCGATCTCGCATGCCGCAATTGTTGCAAAAACGTCGACGAATTGCGCCAGACGTTGCACATCGCACTGCGGGGGAGACTGGATATCATTCAGGGCATCTTGCGTCACATGGATGGGCCGCAGCCCTCTTGCGCCGTTTACAATGATAACGGCACGCCGCCTGACCATATGATAACCAACCGGAACGAGCGCAGATTCCATCTCCGTCTCCCTGCTACTTTGGCCAATCGGTTCCCCGCTCCGAAGGACGTCGCGAGCCTGCCCGGCGACACGCGTGTCTCTAGTTGACGCTTCCTGTGACGATGGGCTCCGAAACCGGGTCTCCGCGTGATACCGACAGGCGGACGCGAACGACGTCTCCTGCCCGGACCTGAGTATGCTCGTCCGCAGCTATTTCGCGATAAGTGCCGGCAACCTGACGCACGATGAAGAAATTGGTTTGGATCATGTCCTCGAGGCTGGAAACCCGCCGCGCAGTCGAGCTGATCTCCGCCATAGATTGAAGGCTGAAGGCCAGTTTCTTTTTCAGGCGCATGATGTCCAGGGAAGTCTCCCGCAATTCGGTCGCGGCGTCATTATGCCTTTTGCTCTTCAGTTCCAGGATACGCCGCTCTACCTCGCTCTTGTTTTGTTGCGCACGCGCCAGGAACGACGTGGATTCCAGCACCTGCTGGTTCATGGACAGCAGTTCGCGTTTGCGCTCTCTCAGGGCGGCCTCGGAGGCTGCGCCGCGCGTGACAAGTTCCTTCGAGGCGTTGACGTCCATGTCAAGCAGTTCAAGTTGCTGGCTGCGCATGACGTTGCTTTTCTGAAGCGTGTCGATTTCCTGAATGAAGTTCTGCCGCTGGACCTCGAGGTTGGTCTTTTCGTCCTGCTGCGCCGAGAGGCGAAGGCGGAAGAGGCTTTTTTCAGAGTCCACGATCTTCTCCAGTGCGGCGCGATCTCGAACAAGCCCGATTTCATCGCCCTTATATTCGAATTCCGTGTCGTTAAGCTCCGCTTCCAGCCGAACGCGCCGGATATCCTGCGACAGTAATTGCATCGACATGTCTTCATATTCCTGCTGGGCGGCAATCAACTGTATGCCCGAGGTATCCCTCTGTGCGTTCGACTCGCGCAATCCCCCGCCCAGCGCGAAGAGTTCAAGCACGATCATGCCGGGACGGTATTCATATTTTCCCGGTTTCTGGACGTCGCCAACAACGAAGATGGGAGCATATTCCTTGACCGCAACGGCAACGGAGCGGTTTGCCACATGGCTTGCCAGCTCGCGGCTGATCCGCACCCCGATTTCGTTCACCGTCTGGTCGACAACGTTGACGTTGCCAAGAAGCGGATAACCGATCGTTCCATCCGCACTGACAGGGAAGAGGCCGGTCAGACCATCGTCACCATAGACTGAGATCGTCAAGACGTCGCCGGCAGCGACCTTGTAGTCCGTTCCCTCTGCAGCGGCCGGCAATTCGCAAACGGCGAGAGACAGAAAAGTGGTGCAGGCGATCAGCAGTGAAAAGGCTTTGGACTTTTTCGCGGCGCGCATGTTTCACCTCTCGTTATGAACGACAGCTGGCGGCCGCAGGCTGGTCGGCCGTTTCCGCAGCTTGAAATGACTATTCCAGTCTCGGAAAAACCTTGGCCAGACCGCGGCGTGGCGCTGTCTCGGGCGTCGTATTGCGTTGAGGATGACACCCGCGATCGGTCGGCCCGCGACCCGTAGCCTGATGACGGCGTTTTTCATTCCCGTGCCATCGGTGACGTCCTGCCGGACCACAAAGGAAACCGTGTCGGACAGGGTGGCGATCCGCAACAGGTCGAGGTCATGGGCAGCGGATGGGGCCTCGATTAAGATCAGTTCGTATCTCTGCCGCGCCTCCGCAATCAGGCTGGCGAAGCGCTTGCTTCCAAGAACAAGATTTGGCGGCAGATCGTTTTTCTCGGCGACGATGATGTCGACCCCCGAGGCCTGATCGCGTTGTACGATGCTATCGAGGGACACCTCACGGCTTACCGCATGGGCGACATGCGAGGCCGATCCCACGTCGAACTCGCCTCCGAGAGCGGGGTTTCGCAGATTGGCATCGATCAGCAAAAGCTTCACGCCGCTCATCGCAAGAGATCTGGCAAGGTTGGCGATCACGAATGTCTTGCCTTCCCCATCGGCCGAAGACGTGAAGGCGATCACCTTTGCCTTGCTCTCTGCCAATTGCAGGTGGGTCTGAAGATCCGCGAAAGCGCTGTAAAAGTCCGCCGCGGCGTTACTGAATGTCCCAGACTTGTTCTGGAACTCTCCGAAGGAAAAGCGTGGAATGCGCCCGATAACGTTCAGTCCGGTTTTTTGTTGAAGCGACGCGACGGAGCCGAAAGACCGGTCCGTAAAGTTCAAGGTAAAAGCTGCTGCCAACCCGCTGCCGCAGCCCAGAAGAAGTGCAACCAAACCCCACAGGCGCTTGTCAGGACTGGTCGGTTTTCGGGACGGCATGGCGCTCGATATGATCCGCGCCTCGGCGGTTGCGATACCGTCCTGTTCGATTGTCTGCTTGTAGCGCGCCAGATATGTCTCGTAGATCGAGCGGTTTGCTGCTGCCTCCCGATCAAGTTGTCCGGATTGAACCATTGCCATATCTGTCGTGGAAATCGCGCGTTGCACATCGATGAGGCTCGCCTCGACCTCCTGCCGCTGTTTTTCACTGACCTCGATCTCGTTGCGCAAGGCAGCAATGATCTGCGCGATCTCCGAATCGATCTGCTTGTTGAGTGAACTGAGCTGGGAGGATAATTGCGGTCGCTCCGGGCTCATGGTTGCACCGCTTTCATCGATCTGCGCAATGGCTCTGATGACCTTTGCCTGCTCGCCCCTTAGCTGCTGGATCGATGGCGACGACAGAACTTCGGTGATCCCGAGGCCATTGCCGCTTTTCTGAAGTTCGAGCGCTGTGGCCAGGCGTGCCCTTGACCCCGCCAGCTTGGCCTGTAGCGTCGTCAACTCGACGTTCAGGCTTGAAAGACGCTGCGCCTGCAGGGGAAGACCGCCTGTGTCTATCAATCCGGATTTTTCGCGAAATTGCGACGCCTGCCGTTCGGACTCTTCCAGTTCTGTTCGCAGACTGACCAGCCGCTCCCCTAGCCACGCGCTGACGCGCCGTGTTGCCGTCGTCTGGAGGTCGATCTGATAGTCGATATAGGCTGCCCCGAAAGCATTGGCGACTTTCGCGGCAAGCGCCGGATCGTTGGCATAATAGGATATGTAAATCGTATAAGACCGGCCATCATTCATCACGCGAACGTTGGTCATGAGGGTATCGATCATTTTCGATGTCTCGGCGTCGTTGCCAAGCATGATCGCGTCCGTGTCCGTCCGGGCTTGGTTGGGCTGACGCCCTTCCAGCAGCCTATCTTTTTGCAGGATGACAAGAACCCGTTCGGCCATGGACCTCGACCCGATGATATCAAGTTCGGTCCGAAGCACCGGGCTTTCCTGAGGCAGCGGAGAGACGACGGATTCGGTGGGAAGCGCCTGAAGCTTGCGGACGTCAAGGGCAAGGGTCGCCTCGGCCTTGTAACGGATCGGGGTTCGCGCATAGCCGATTGCCGCGACTGCGAAACTGACGAGAAAGCAGATGAAGACGGCCCTGCGCCGCTCCCGCAGGATGGATAGGAAGCGGGAAATACCTTCCTGCTCACCCGGAGATGATGACGACTGGATCATAACGGTTCCTGCTGTAAGTGCAGCGTTCGGTAGCGGTCGGCAGATGGCGTCCGATTAACGGTCGTACGCCATGTCGCCGATCTTGCACGCGACTTCCGTGCGGTTTGTTGCTCCAAGCTTCTTCATGATATTGCGGATATGCACCTTGATGGTGCTTTCACAAAGGTTCAGCTCCAGAGCGATATCCTTGTTCGCCTTTCCGCACCGCAGGGCCTCCGCAATTGCCGATTGACGGCTGGTAAATTTCGCCGGTGGCAGGGATGCGTGCGCCCTCAGGCCGAACAGGCTTTTCATGTTCATGACGCTGCTTGCCGGTATGAAGCGGCCTCCTGCGATTGCAAGACTGATCGCCTGGACGCAGACCTCGATACTGACGGAATTTGATATGTAACCGCGCACGCCAAGAGCGATCGTATCCAGAATGGTATTGATGTCCTGATCGTCGGAGAGCACGACGACGGCGGCCGGCGACACGGCAGCGACGATCTCCGCAAGCTCGCGGTTTGTCTCTGCCGGCGGACGGGGCAAAACACTGACCAGAACTGCAGCAGGCATGCCGATTTCCGTGCGTGCCTGTTCCCACTCTTCCAGATCTGAGAAGGTCAGGATGCGCCTGTCTGCATATTGATAGTTGAGACTATGGGCGAGGCATTCCCGCTCCAGCATGCGACGATCAAATATCCCGATATAGGCAGCCGCATGTGCGGCGGCCTGCGGATGCGGTACCTCTTGCGGCGGGTAGTCGGAAATACGGTTATGGATCATGACGAAAATGCCCCCTGTATTGTTCTTGGTTTCTTTTGATTTTCGTAAACATTGATGTCGTACCGTGCGCAGGCTTTCGCCTGTTTCAGGCGAGCGTCAGTTTCCTGACGGTAAAGGCCTCCGCAAAACGTGTTGGCGCACGGCATTCCATTCCCCGCAGCCGCGCCAGGCCGCGAAATGTATCCGCATCGAACCAGTCCTTGGATCTCTGTGTTCCAAAGTGTTCCAGGAGAAGCTCGACCTTCATATTCATCGCGTCTTCGCTCAATGGCACGTAAGCGTTTCGTCTGCCGAAATCGCCGTCCCATTTCGGGATTTCGTATTCCATGATCAGGTGATTTCTGAAGATGTTGGATGTGATCCTGTTGATCTCGCGGTGATCCTGGTGCGCGTCCTCGCGGCTATGTGTGAATATGACGTCGGGACTGACTTTGTCGCGCAATGTCAGCAGCCATGACTTGATTTCACGGCTCTGCGAGGGGAAGTAGCTGTCCTGAAACGATGCAAGTTCAATTGAATAGGATGCTGCTTTTGCCAGAAAAGCTTCCGCAGAACTGCGTGCCTCCAGGGCGCGCTCGTTGCCGGCGCTGAGCACGCACCAATGGACATCAAGCAACACACCCTTTGAAAGCAGACTGAGGACCGTGCCTCCGACGCCGATCTCAATGTCGTCGGAGTGAGCTCCCAGACATAGGATCGACAGGCGATCACCGGCGGAGGCGAGGGATATGTTTTTCATGGCAGTTGCTTCGTGTTTGGCGATTTGCGTGCCATTGACGCACCGTCGCCGATCCATGGCATGTCGCCGCGTTCCACCATCGCCTCCAACGTCTGCCAGTCGCGCAGCGTATCCATAGATCGCCAGAAACCCTCATGTTTGTAGGCCATCAATTTGTCTTCAGAAATCAGCCTGGAAAACGGTTCCAGCACGAGTTCTTCGCCCTCGCGCATGTAGTCGAAAATTTCCGGACGCATCAGGAAGTAGCCGCCGTTGATCCACATCTCGGATGTTTCCGACGACCGAAATTCCCGCACCCTTCCGCTCTCGTCGATCTCCGCCAGATGGTAGGTGAGAGGCGGCCTGACAGCCAAGAAGCAGGCGAGCTTGTCGCTCTTTTCGAATTGGGCAATCATGTCGTCGAGATCGACGTCGGTCAGGCCGTCGCTGTAATTGGCGAGAAACATCTTCTCGCCTTTGAGATGACGACGTACGGCCCAGAGACGTTCGCCAATATTGCGCCATATCCCCGTATCGATCAGCGATACGCGCCAATCTCTCGGCAGCTCTTCGAGCAATTCCACGCGTCCGGGACTTGATATGACGCAATCGGCATAACTTTCCGGCCGGCTGTTCAGGAAGAATTCTTTTATGACATGCGCCTTGTAGCCGAGGCAGAGGATGAAGTCTTCGTGCCCGAAACGGGCGTAATATTGCATGACGTGTCGCATGATCGGTTGAGAGCCGAGCGGGATCAGTGGTTTAGGGACGCTTTCAGAATATTCCCTGATGCGGGTACCCCTGCCACCGCAGAACAAGACGACCTTCATTGTGCCAACTCCTTCGGATCAATGATGGATATGTCTGGAATTGGAACGATGAATTTCCCGCCCCAGTCTCTGATGTCGTGCATTTGTGCAACGATCTCATTCTTCAGGTTCCAGGGAAGAATGAGGACGTAATCCGGCTTCATGCGCTCGATTTCGCTGACGGGCCGGATTGGGATATGCATTCCCGGCGTAAGGCGTCCATGTTTGTAAGGGTTGCGATCAACCGCAAAATCGATGAAATCGGTGCCGATGCCGCAATAATTCAGCAGCGTATTGCCCTTTCCCGGCGCGCCATAGGCGCAGATGGATTTGCGCATCTCCTTGAGACGGATGAGGAAAGACAGGAGGTTTCGCTTGGTCTGACGCACGGCTTCGGCGAAGGCCGTATAGGTCTCTATTCTGTCGAGCCCGGCATTCAATTCCCGTTCCAGGAGGCTATCGACGCGGGCTTCACGGTGAAACATGCTGTCCTCGTGCGAGAAAAAGACCCGCAGCGAACCGCCATGTGTTGGGATTTCTTCGACATCGAAAACCTTGAGTCCATGACGGTGAGCCATTTTTTCTATCGTCAGCAATGAAAAGTAGGAAAAGTGCTCGTGATAGATGGTGTCGAACTGGTTTTCCGCGATAAGCTTTTCGATATGCGGGAACTCAAGGGTGATCACGCCTTCAGGCTTGAGCAGGGCTTTCATGCCGGCAACGAAATCGTTGATGTCAGGCACCTGGGCAAGGACATTGTTGCCGATGATGAGATCCGCTTTTTGTCCCCTGGCCGCCATATCGGTTGCCAGAGCCTCGTTGAAAAATTCCGTCAGTGTCGGAATACCTTTCCCGATTGCCACCTTCGCGACGTTCACCGCCGGTTCAATTCCGAGCATCGGAATGTTGCTGGTCAGGAAATGTTGCAGCAGGTAACCATCGTTGCTGGCAAGCTCGACAACGAAACTGGATTGGTCCAGCGCGAAGCGCTCGATGACCATGTCGCAGTACCGCTTCGCGTGAGCAACCCAACTGTCCGAGAACGAAGAGAAATACGCGTACTCCGTGAAAATACTCTCCGGCGCTACATATTCCTGAAGCTGGACGAGGAAGCATTCATCGCACACGAATGCATGGAGCGGATAAAACGGCTCGACGTCATTGGCGGCATCAGCTGCGACGAAGCTTTCGCAGGGCGGAGACATTCCAAGATCAACGAAGGTATGCACCAATGGCGCGCTACAAAGGCGGCAAAGCCCAACGTGATGCGTCGAGCTCAGTCTTGCGGAAAAAACTGCCTCATTATTCATCTGACGTCCCCTGATTCCATCGCAGTGTTTTCGAGCGAATTTCAGAAATTCTTTTATTAGCTGGAAAAAATACTATGGATCAGGGTGGGTGACGATACTGCATTCGGCTCGAAAACGTCATCCATAAGCCGTAGATTTATGTTGTAATCCTCTGGGATGTGCCTCCGGCGCCGGGTTTCCGCAACTGAAAGGGTGACTTAATTGCCCCCCGGCCTTCAGGGTATGGTGATGCCTGTGGCTGTATTCCGTAGCCGCTGAAATGGCGGCGAACTCTTCTTGAATACGGGGTCGCATCAGGAGCGCCGAATGCTGTTTGAGAAGACGAAAATCGAGGGGCTTTGGGTCGTCAAAACGGTGCCCGTGCATGACAGCCGAGGCTCTTTTGCGAGGACGTTCTGTAAACGCGAATTTGAGAGTAACGCGCTGGTATCGGACTTCAGTCAGCACAGCCTTTCCATATCAAAGCTCAAGCACACCATTCGAGGGTTGCATTTCCAGCGACCGCCGCATCAGGAGACTAAGCTGGTTTCCTGCGTCAAAGGTGCGATATGGGATGTCGCTGTCGATCTGCGTCGCGGCTCGCCCACCTATCTGCAATGGGTGGGGACGGTCTTGTCGGCCGAAAACGGCGCGCAGTTCTACATTCCCGAGGGTTTTGCCCATGGTTTCCAGTCGCTCAGCGACGATGTTGCCGTGTCTTATCTGATTTCGGTGCCCTATGCCGAAGCAAGTGCAGCGGGGATACGCCATGACGAACCCGCGATCGGTGTTGAATGGCCTGCGCCTCCTTCTGTCATCTCGGAAAAGGACCTCGGTTGGGCGGCCTGGCAATGAATGTCTACCGCGACAGGAAACCCAGATTCGATACAAGGCCCGCCTCAAGCAGCCTGCCTGCCGCGCTCGCAATATCGACGAAGGGGATTTTGGACCTTTCGGCGATATCGAGCAGCGAGTTATCTCCATCGGCGTAGTTTAATATCCAGAGATAGGCCATGGTGCGGTCGTCGTTCGTCTTGTGGCCGCCAATCGCAGGGAAAAGCCCGTATTTTCCGAGCTGTGGCTCACCTTTCGGCCTAAGGTTCAACGGCGTCCAGTTGCCTTCGAGAGCCTCGATCATGTCCATGATCATCCAAAAGGATGAGTTAAGGTGTTCGGGCCTGATGAAGTCGAGATTGTCGGCCGAGGTGTGATATTCGGAAAAGGTTCCGAAAGAGCTTCTCTGCAGCAGTCCGACCGGCAGATTGAAGCCCGGCGAACAGAATTGCCGCTCGTCATAGCCATAGGGAATGAAGTCGGCGATTGCCAGAGGTTTGCGATCCTCGCCGCAGCGGGTGCAGGCGGCGATCCGGTCGATCACTGCGTCTCCCCGGCGGCTACGCTTGTAGTTCGGCCCGCCGCCGTCACCAATGCAGGAAACCACAAGACCATGCGCAATGTTCGATATCCCCTCTTCGTTCCGGGCAAGCCATGACAGGGAGCCGATGGTTCCGGGCGCAAAGACGAACCTGTAGCTGTAATATGTGTCTCTGCCTTTCAGGCCGGCAGCAAGACATGTGAGCAGTGCGAGGCCGGAACAATTGTCGTTTGCGAGCGATGGATGACAGATATGCGCGAAGAGAAGCACTTCCTTGGTGCTTTGTCCGACATGCCGATATTCGCCGTAATACAGATTGCCTGACGTCTTTTCGGTGTCGATGACGACTTCATAGTCGCCTTCCTCGAGCTTGAGGAAGTCATTATGCGACATGCAAAAGCCCCAGGCATCCGTGTAATAGGCTGTTTTGTAGGGAATGAGGTCGGGTTGTTCCGGAAGGGTATAAATATGTGCTCGCAGTTCGGCGAGCGGCATCACGCGGCGTTGAGGGATGCTGTAGTTCATGAGATGCAGGTTCGACATTTGGAAATCGATCACCTTGCGTCCCGCCGCGTTTTTCACATAGGCGTCCCGAACGATCCATTCCGGCGGCACCGTCCAGTCGAAAACCCGCGTCCCGCTCGGAACGGCGTGCTGCTCGATATCGATATAGTCTTTAAGGATATCGATCGTCTCGCACACACCTTTGCCCGTGATACTGCGACAGATCGGAAAGAGGCGGGAGGCGAGATCGTGAATAGTCTGGCCAATAGTTATTTCCCGGATTGCATCGGTCGTCAGTTCGGCACCAGGCTCCATCCTGCCCATCGCCTCCTCCCCTTCACACCGATGCTGCGATACCGACGCTTTGGCGCGGCGCGGCCATGGGGCGGCGCAGGTTGCTGTCGATATCCTTATCGCCGATGAGCTTCTGAAGTTGGCCGATCCGCTGATAGTGCGGGCCCTCGAATTCGGCCATTGTCAGGCCGGAGCTCTTGTAGGCCCGGTAGAGTTGCTCGGCACCTGCAGCGGCCGTCCACGTCGGTTTGAACGCCGGAAGCGCACGGGCGATCTTGCCGAAATCGACACGGTAGGAGCGGGTATCAGGGCTCGCGTCGCTGGCATATTGCAGCCGGCATCCAGGGACCGTGAGGGCGACGATTTCGGCAATCTCTCTGATCTGATAGTTGTGCGCGTCCTGTCCGACGTTGAACGCCTGATTGTGGATGACATCCGTTGGAGCTTCAAGCGCTGCCAGAAAGGCTAAGGAAATATCCTCGATGTGAACGATTGGACGCCATGGCGATCCGTCGGATTTCAGGAAGATCAGTCCTTCCGTCACCGCCCAGGCCGTCAGGTTGTTGAGTACGATATCGAAACGGAGCATGGGTGAAAGGCCATATGCCGTTGCCGGGCGCATATAGACGGGCGAGAAGCCGGGGCTCGCGAGGCTCGCAATTTCCCGCTCCGCCAAGACCTTGGAGGTGCCATAAGCCGTTACAGGTTTGAGCTCTGCCGTTTCATTGACCAGCCCTTCGCCAGCGGCACCGTAGTTGCTGCACGACGAGGCGAAGATGAAACGCTTGACGCCTGCCTGCTTTGCGGCTCTCGCTGCCCGAACGCTACCGCGATAATTGATCTCATAGGTAATTTCCGGATTGAGATTGCTCAGCGGGTCGTTTGACAGGGCAGCAAGATGAATGACAGCGTCGAAACCTTCCATATCCGCAGGCGTAATATCGCGGATATCCTTGCACACGCCGGGCACCTTCGGCAAAGGTCCGCCTGGCGCATAGGCGCAGCGGTGGTAGAACTCCGTGTCGTAGCCGTGAACTTCGTGGCCCGCCTTGCGCAGGATGGGTACCATGACGGAGCCGATATATCCGCGATGCCCGGTGACGAGAACGTGCATGAAACTTCCCCTCAAGATCCAATGTCGATTGCAACGAGCGTATCTGTTCAGGCGAGATCGATGCACCGCGCAAAGCGGCTGTAGCGATAATGCGAACCGCTTAGGTGCCCCGACCGGTTAAGGCTTTTGGATGCTTTCCGATAACTCGGCCATGTCGGCCATCTTCAGCCCATGGCTGGCCTGATGCTGCGATCCGCCGTTGAAACGTCGAAATACAACCTCGGACGGGCGTCCCGTGAGGAATTTGTCAACGCCGTATTCCAGCGCTTTTCGGTAGACCCCTAGCGCCCCGTCTATGGCGTCAAGTGTTCTGGCTATATCCTCGTCCCCATGCGTGTAACTTACAACGAGAGACGGTGCGAGAATGCCGCGTCGGATGGTTTCCTGCAGAAAGAGCGAGCGGAACGCCTGAGACGGCTTGCCAGTCTGATCGAGCGTGAAGTAGCTGAGACAGGCGGAGTGGCCCTGAATACCGAAGTAGGAATCGAGCCCGTGCGCGATTGCGATCTGGCTGATGGCGGCACGCAACGCGTTTCCCTGTCGGACCAGATGTGGGACCACGGGTTCCTGTGTGTAAACCTGCATGGTTGCGATGGCCGCTGCCATCGCGTGCGTTTCCGCGCCATGCGTCGTCGAAAGCAGGAAGACACGGGGGGCATCGGTTTGATCGATACCGCCTCGTTCCATGAACTCACGCTTGCCAGCAAGCGCCGAAATCGAAAAGCCATTCCCCAGCGCCTTGCCGAAACAGGACAGGTCTGGGACGATATCGTATGTCTTCTGCGCTCCCCCCGCGTCCCAGCGGAAGCCCGTGATCATTTCGTCGAGAATGAAAAGCGCGCCGTTTTCGTGACATAGCTCCTGGAGTTGGTGAAGGAACCGGTCCCGAGGCGGTTCACCGCGCGACGGCTCCAGAATGAAGGCGGCTATGCGACCTGGAAAGCGGTCAAACAGACTGCGCGCACTCGTAAGATCATTGTAAGTGAAGCCAAGGACCAGATTCTGGATCGCCTGAGGAATGCCTGCATTCATCTCCGTTGTTCCGATAAACCAGTCGTCGGTGGAGAAAAACGGGTGGTCGCTGCAACGTGCGATCAGGTCGCGGCCTGTAACAGCCCGTGCAAGTCGTATCGCGGCGGATGTCGCATCAGAACCGTTCTTGCAGAATTTAACCATTTCGGCCGTCTGGATCGTGTCGAGGAAGGTTGAAGCGCAATCCACCTCGATCTTTGACGGGCGCGTGAAATTGCAACCGCGGTATAGTTCCGCGCGCGCCGCCTCGACGACGTCGCCATAAGCATGGCCTAGGCCGACGGCCCGGTTGCCCATGCCGTATTCGATATATTCATTTCCATCGACATCCCAGACATGACAGCCATAGCCCCTTTCAATGAAGCCGGGAGACAGGACAGGGTACTGGTCGTCACCCTTGGCATAGGTATGTGCACCGCCCGGTATAAGGTAGCGGGAGCGCTGGCGCAGTCGATCCGAGTTTTCGAAATTGTCGACGAAAGAGTGCATGGCGCAGTCCCGGGTCCAGATATCCGATGACTGGAGATTACCGCATCTGGCTCGGTTGCCGTTACGCCGTCTTTTAGTTGGGAACGCTAGCCGAAAGGCTTAGAAGAGACGGACAAACTTCTCGGCAAAACCCATCCGATGCGTCTGCTTCGTGCAGGTTGCGATACCCGCAGGCAGTGACGGATCGACAACATTGAGTTACACGACACCGGACATTAATTTTTGAAAAGATCAGAAACTTTAAAGATCACTTCGGTGCGGTTTTTAGCGCCCACTTTCTTCATGATATTGCGGATATGCACCTTGACGGTGCTTTCGCGAAGATTGAGCTCGTAGGCAATGATTTTGTTCGGCTTGCCTTGCGTCAAAGCGTTGATAACATCGACCTCGCGCTGGGTGAACATGGCCGTGCGTTGGCGTTCCTTGCCTTCCGCAACGACAAGCAACTGCCTGAGATCGCTGAGATTTTCAGCCGATACGAAAGCGCCGCCCGCCAGTGCCAGCGAGATGGCGCCCACGCACACTGCCAATCCTATCGCGGAGGAAATGTATCCTCGCACTCCCACATCAAACGCCCTCATGACCTGGCGCAGATCACGGTTTTCCGCGAGAATGACGACCGGAAGGTAAGGGAAATCCGCGATGAATTCCCTCAACTCATGAAGGGATACCTCATCGCAAAGATCGCTGCGACCGACGTTGACCAGGATGCCGTTATGATGGCCGTTCGGAGCATGTCGCCACTCATCGAGTGATGAAAACAGCTCGACTTCCATATCAAGCCCATAGGCGATCAGGCTCTGGGCCAGACACTCACGGTCGAGCGCGCGGTCGTCGATGATCGCCAGCTTTTTGACCTTGGTTTCCACGGGTTTCGAATGCGCAACCATATGGAAATTTGATGAGAACTGGCTGCGCCCGTTGTTGGGAACTGAGGTCAGCATGTTAAGTCCTATCCGCTCTAAAAAGAACTTTGCGGGTCTGTCAGGCTCGACAGAAGCGCAACTCAGGGTTTATTTCTATGATTCCGCACAACGGACGTCGCAGGGAATTCAACCCGGAACGTCTTCATCAACCAGAACTTCGGAAGAGCCTTTATTGCGGTCTCAATTTTTTTTGGAATTTAAAATCCGCCAGAAATCAACAGACGCGGCACTATCCAAATTTCTACTTCAGGCATCCTACAATGGAGTATCGCAACTCGAAAAGATTCGGAAATTACTCACTTTTGATTGAGAGCTCGAAGTGACGTTCAATCTGTCATGATGTTAGCAGGCAATCAGACACGCGAGAACTGTGGAAATATAATTCTTTCAGGCCATCATCATGTTTCGTGTGGCGCTACTAACTATAATGGATGAATTATAATTGCTGAGGGATTGATCTATCATCCTTCGTTCAGGCACTGGTTGGGGATGGGAACAACCTGTGCGTGCTGATCGAATTGGGAGAATGCACCTTTTTGACCATCGGTCTCACTGCGTCCCTGCCGATGATGGGATTTGGTGGCTGTAGCCAGGACGAGGTGTTCCAAGGCCTCGATGACTGCTTTCAAGGCATCGTTGATGCCCCGAACCTGACGCTTGAAAAAGTCGATCTCTATTGGATGGGCATCAGTTTTAACGAGAACGACTATGGCGGGACGCAGCAAGGATGGTGACAAGGCACATTCTACTGTCGCGGTGGAGACCGCTTCCTTGTCCGGATCAGAGATGTGGGCGGAACTCTCTACTTCGAGGAAGAGACTGGAATCCCTCAATGAACATCTGACAGTCCGCAATAATCAATTGCAAGAAGCCCTGGAGCGTCAGCGGGCGATTTCCAACGATCTGCTAAATGTCCTTCATAGCACCGATGTACCAACGCTTTTTTTGGATTCCGGTTTTCGTATACGGTTCTTCACACCGGCTATCCTTTCCCTTTTCGACATCCTCTCGTCCGATGTCGGCCGCCCCCTGTCGGACCTTCGCGGGTTTGACGGCGACGTCACGCTTCACGCCGATGCGACGGCGACGCTCCTCGAAGGCACCCCAATCGAGAGAGAGGTGGAAGGACCCGATGGGCGCTGGTATGTCCGCCGCGTCAAACCCTGTCAGGGCGCGGGTGAAACGATTGATGGAGTGGTCATCACCTTCATCGATATAAGCGCGCAGAAGCAGATCGCCGAGAGCAGGGAGGCTGACAAGAAATCCGCTGAACGGGCGACCGAGGCAAAGTCGCGATTCCTGTCTGCGGCAAGCCACGATCTTCGGCAGCCGCTGCAGACCTTGAAGCTGTTGCATGGGCTTTTGGAAAGAAGTGTGGGTGAAGGACAATCACGCATTTTCGTCCAGAGGATGGGCGAAACGCTGTCTTCGATGCTGGGCATACTCAACACTGTTCTAGATATCAACCAGATCGAAGCAGGGATGGCGGAACCGCAGATGGTGAGCTTCCCGATTGACGATCTTCTAGGAAAGCTTTTCAGGGAGTTCTATTATCCCGCTCAGGCGGCGGGGCTGCAACTCCGTGTCGTCCCGTCCAGCCTTGCCGTTCGCACCGATCCCCGTCTTTTCGAGCAGGTCGTTCGCAATCTTCTGTCCAATGCAATCAAGTACACGCCGAGTGGCACGATCCTGGTTGGCTGTCGCCGCCACGGTGCAAAGGTTCGGTTCGACGTGTGGGACACCGGAATAGGCATTCCCGACGATCGCATCGAGGACGTCTTTCAGGAATATCTGCAACTCAATGTACCTGATGGTGCGGAAGACGGTGGGTTGGGACTGGGATTGTCGATCGTCAAGCGGCTTGGCGACCTTCTTGGACTAAAGATTGCGGTGCGGTCGCAATTGCATAAAGGTTCCGCATTCATGATCGAGATGGATCGGGCTCCGGCAGGGGAGCCGCTTGCGCAAATGCGCACGACCGTTAATGGCCGGTCGCGTCAAGCTGGCGCCCTTTCGTCCGCATCGGTTTTGATCATCGAAGACGATAACGGGATGCGCGATCTGCTCAAGATGGGATTGGAGCAAGCTGGATACGTCGTCGCTGCGACCTCTGGGGCTGCCGAAGCAACCGCTATTGTTCGGGGGTTGAAGTTCATCCCCGACGCTATTCTCGCAGACTACAATCTTCCTTCCGGTAGCAATGGCATCGCTGTGATTGAAGAAATCCGGCAGGTACTCTTCCGCAATGTTCCGGCGCTCATCCTAACAGGCGATATTTCAGGCAAGACGCTGAGCGATTTTGCTCAGCACGAAATTCCCTATCTGCACAAGCCGGCAAAACTCAAGGACGTGGTGCAGGCGGTTGAGACTTTGGTCGTTCGCCAAACCGGCGAGAGAGCAGCGCAGGTAAGCGAAGCTGAATTGATGGAGCCGATCAGGGGCAGGCTCATCGAAGTCATCGACGACCAGCAAGACATCAGGGACAATTTGCGCGCTCTTTTCGAAGGTGAGGGCTGGGTGGTCGCAACGTATGTTTCGGCGGAAGAATATCTTGCCGACTATAAGCCAGACAGATCAGGGTGTCTGCTTGTCGACGCCTATTTGCCCGGCATGGTCGGCATGGAATTGCTGCGTTTGCTGAAAGAAAGACACCATCGGTTTCCGGTGATTGTTATCACGGGTCGCAGCGATGTCCGTATGGCAATAAATGCGATGCGTTATGGTGCGGCCGATTTCATCGAGAAGCCTTTTTCTTACCAGGACATATATCGCAGCGTACTCTTGGCCTTCGAGCGATCGCGCGATGCGAACGAGCGCGAAGAGCGGCGCGAAACGGCGCGCGCCACGCTGGCGATGCTTACCCGCAAGCAACGGCAGATCCTCGACCGGATTGTTCAGGGACAGGCCAACAAGGTGATTGCTGCCGATTTGAAGCTCAGTCAGCGCACTGTCGAAAATCATCGCGCCTCCATCATGCGGCGAACGAAATCCGCTTCGCTGCCGGCCCTGCTGCGCCTTGTGCTGAATGCCGAAGAATAGGCTCAATAACACCAACTGGCGGGCGATTGTTATCGGCGGGCGATTGCCGCGCAAATGCGATGGAACGCGTCTGGTCGACGCATAAGATACCTTACCGGTGGCAGAAATGCTGAAGCGGGTCTGAGGCGAACAGCCTGTGCGAGAAGGGCACGCGCGCCGGGCCGGCGCCGCAGCAGATTGGAAAGGGCGCACCAATAGGCGCGGTCGCTCAGGCTCGCGCGACCGCGTTTCAGCAGGTTTTCGGCATTCTCAAGGAAAGCCCCTTCATTGCCAAAGAAGCTTTCGAGCGCAGCCTCCATTTCGGTGTTCCAGCCGAGCACGTTGTCAAGAGTGGCCGATTGGTTGGCGCCGTGGATACGCGTGAAATTCTGCACGGCATCCAGCTCGACGATATCACCCAGCACCGCGAGCCGCATCCACATCTCAACATCGTCGGTATGGCGCAGTGCTGGCCGGTAATGACCGGCTTGGTGCTGGATATGCGTTCTGGTGACGGCGAGTGGACCCGGCACCGGGCTGCGTCCCGTCGCGCAAATCCTGGCGATGAAGTCGATGCCGCGATGAAGCTGCATGCCATCGGCATCGCTGCAAATGCTTGAGGCTATCTCGGCGTCGTCACGGAAGAAGGCGGTCCGGCCATACGCCATATGCGCGCCGGGATTGTCGTCGAGCGCCTCTACTGCGCGCGCGAGTGCTCCAGGCGACAGCATATCGTCAGCGCAGACGATGGCGAAATAGTCCGCCCGAGCCCAATCGATGCCTTCGTTGAAAGACGCGTGACCGCCGAGGTTGATGGGGTGCAGGCTCGTCTCGATGAGGGGATTCGCGGTAGCGAGGGACCGGGCGATCGCAACACTGTCGTCCGTGGAGGCGTTGTCGATAATAAGGATACGCATTTCCGATATGTTCTGGCCAAGGACACTTTGTACGCATCCCTCGAGGAAGCGACCGTAATTGTAATTGGGAATGACGATATCGATGCTGCTCATGGTTCAGCCGCTGCGGAAACGACGGTGTCTGAAATGGAAGCTGGCGCAGGAGGTCTACCGGCCCTGCGTGGACGTCCGGCGAAAGCATGGAGCGTCGAACGTATCTCGCTGACGAGTGGGTGACGCAGAAGAAGCAGGCAGGCCGCCCAACCGGCCACCGAAAGCAGGATGACGCTGCCAGCCTGGCCGAGGGAATAATCGAAGCGGAATCCGATCGAAGCGGATATGGCAAGCGGTCCCGCAATCGCGGCAAGGGTCACGGCTGCACTCGGCCCGATGGCCGCGAAGAGTTCGGGCAATTTGAAGTGCGCATGGCGTCTTACCAGATAGAAGGCGACAAGCATCTGGAAGGGCAGGGTAACGAACTGGCTCAGCGCTACCGCGGTCAGGCCGAAAAAGCTGGCAGAGCAGAGCACGATTGCCGAGACGCTGCGGCAGACGAAATTGCCAAGAAAAGCCTCCCGGTTGGCGTTGAGAGCGATCAGCAACGGCGTTGTCAAAACCATTGGAAACCAGAAGATCGACGCAAGTGCGAGAATGCGTGTGATCGCGACGGCGGCGAGCCACTGGTCTCCAAGTGCGAGGCGCACGATGGGATCGGCGAGAATGGCGACCATGATCAGCGATGGCCAATACAGCACGGTGATGTAGCTGAGGGCGCGCAGATAGGATCTGCGGACATCTCCACCTTCGCGAACTTCGGCGGCGAGCGCCGGAAACGCGAAGGAGAAGATTGCCGAGAGGAAGATGCGGTCGGGAATGGAGCAGACGGTGTTGGCGCGATTGTAGATGGCCACCGCTGTCGGGGTCATGGCAAACCCGAGGACGAGCTGCGGCAGGGATTCGTATAGCTTGTCAACGATGGTGGAGGCGCCCCTGAAGCGGCCGAATTCGGCCATGCGGCGCCACGATTTGAGTGAAAGGCGCGCTTTGCGCTGGGCCGGATCGGCATAGGCGGCAAGGGCGCTCGCAACGCTGTTGCCGACGAGCAGGCCGAGAGCGAAACTGACGAAGCCCCCTCCCTTGCTGGCAGTGAAGATTGTTACGACCGCCATAACGACGAGGCCGATGGTTCGGACGCGTGCGATGGTGCCGAAGGCCAGCCGCCGACGCAGCATCGAGAACGCCGGCATGCCCAGGCTTTCGGCCATGACGGCGGCAATTGCGACGATAAGATAGTGCTGGAGACCGGGCTGGTGGTAAAAATTCGCCAGATACGGTCCGCACAGATAAAGAATGATCCCGAGAAAGCCGCTGACCAGGAGCAGCAATGTGAGCGACGTGTTAATGTCATCGCGTTCAACGACATCGAGCTGGATGAGGAAATCGGAAGAAACGAATTCGCGAAAGGCGAAGATCACCGAGGTCACCCCGTAACCGATGACGGCAAAGCCAACTTCCGCTGGCGAGAGCAGTCTCGATACGATCGCTATCAAAGCGAAATTGATCGCGATTCCGAGGTGTTGTTCCAGCATTGCCATGAAAAAGGCGCGGCGGACTTTGTGCATCGATGGGCTCCGACAGCGTCGCCGATAGTCGACGGTCGCGTCAAATTAGAGTGGGACCTGGACCTTGCACATCTGACCGTTGGGATGGCTGCCGGATCCCTGGGGGTAAACAGTTTGGAGACTGTGTGCTGAAGGCCTTCCGAAAAAGTGCGGTCTACTCCCTTCGGATAATGAAGAGCTCGGCTGTGACGTCGACAGCATCATGTTGCGAGACCCTGCGTCTAAGTCGTAACGCTCTGCGGTGTTGCAACGGCGTCGATTGAGAGAAATTCCCGACCGAGGAGCGCTTCTTGCTCGGTGAGCTGGCGCTTGAAGCGATCATTGGCGCGGGCAATCCGCTGCCGCACAGCTCCTGCTCCAGCGAGTATCTCCTTCACCAGCTCGATGACCTCTTCGACTTCGAACGTGTCGATATGCCGGGAGAATCTCTCCTGGTCGAAATCAGTCATCAAATCATCGAACTTGCGGGCATAACCTATGGATATTGTCGGATTTCCGAGTTTCAGGGAGCAGACCGCTCCATGATATCTCGACACGACGGCAAGGTCGATTGCCGCCATCTGTTGCATGATATCGCGCAGCGTTGCGGCCGAGCTGATGTCGATCTGGGCCAGCTCGTCCTCGGAGAGCATATCCGTCAGCAGAAACATCAAATCCGCACAGGCAACCCTGTCAGTAATGTCCCCCATCAAAAGGGTGATCCGGTGTCCTTCACCGATCAACCAGCTCACGAGCCGTGAGAGCTTGTGGATGTAGGTCGTGTAGATCCTGACGGAGTCGGAATCATTGTGGCGCCAGCCGCGATAGTCCATGACCCCGACGCCTATGTTCATAGCGCCGTTGGCCAGGTTTTGCCGGTGGGGCACGGGAACGGGAAGATCAAAGGCGATATCGGGGTAACGGTGGTCTCGCGACACATCGACACCGATCATTTTCATGTAGTTGAGCGAGAAATCGTCCCGATAGGATCGATAGGAGGCCATCTGTGCGGCCGAGCGCAGGAACCAGCGGCTGAGACGGCTTTTCATTGGACCGGCGCCGATGCTGACGAAGGCGATCCGCGTGTTGCGAAGGCGGGCGACGAGACACCAGCAAAATACGACAAAGGGCCAGCCGAACCACCTTTCCTGAAAATCATCGAGGATGCCGGTTCCCGGAATGATCATCAGGTCAGGCTTGTCGAAACTCAAGAGGGCGCTGACCAAGAGCATGAGCCGTCGAGGCACCTTGCCGAGTAGTTTGTCCAATTGCCTCATCCAGGCATTGGTCAGAGGAGGACCCCCGGCACCCATCGCGCGAATGTTGAACTTCGCGCTTACGACTGTCGGACTTGCGCAGATGCATAGGAGATCGGCATCGGGCCTCATCCTGCGCAGATAAAGGAGCATGGCTTCCAGCGACCCGTCATTGCCCGAATTGCCCGAGCCAAATTGTCCAAGGAGAGTGATCCTCATTTATTTTCCCATCGCAGCCCGGCGCCGACACGCTCGATATGGCATTGATATCCCTTGGATCAGCACGACCCCACACCGTCCTTCGGGTCGCCTCTTACGCCAAACGTATAGTTTCAGCCACGCAAACCTCTCAAAAGAAGAAACAGCTAAGCCTAAGATGCAACTGACTGTCATTCCGTGGCTTCTTAGTATGTCGCACTAGCCGCTACTCGAACCATCCGCCTTTGATCGTAGCGGCATGGCTGTGGATGAATGAGCGAGGGTGCGCCATGAAGCTTGCCTATTTTGTCCTTCCCCATATCGGCGGCACCTATTCCGTCTTCAAACATCTTCGCAAAGGCCTCGCCGACTATGGCATGGACGTGCGATGGCTCGGCGTATGCAAGGAAACTTACGGCGTGCCACTCGATCTGCAGGGTGAGAGGGCATTCGGGCAATTGCTGCGCATGCCCGTCAATCTCAGCGAACGCGAATGTGCAGCGCGCATGGCGACCGCCATCGAAGAAGGCGGGTTCGACGGTGTGATCGTCAATGTTCTCGGCGATCAGTTGCAGACAAACATCGCGCGCTATCTGCCCGAGGGTATCCTGCGTATCCTCGTCGTCCATAATATCTCGCCTGGAACATATGCGGCCGCCCGCGCCGTGCGGGACTATGCCCATGTCACGATCGGCGTATCGGAGCGGTGCTGCGCCGATCTCATCGCGCGCAATGGCTTTTCGAAGGATCGCACTTACGCAATCCCGAATGCAGTGGACAGCGATGCGTTTCGTCGCCAGGCGGTTCGGCGCGTCAACCGGGGGCCGGAACTCAAGGCTCTTTTCGTCGGCCGTATTGAAGATGCATCGAAAGGCGTGATGTGGCTGCGGGAAATATTGGACGGGTCGCCCGAGGCGGTGCGCCTGACGATCGTCGGAGATGGGCCGGATATGGGCAAGCTCAGACGAAGGCTGGACCGCCATGGTGGTCGCGTCAATTACGCAGGATCCGTGCAGCTTTCAGACATACCAGTCATCATGGCGAGCCATGATGTTCTCATCATGCCGTCCCGCTTCGAGGGGCTTGGCATGACGATGATCGAGGCAATGGCCGGCGGCTGCGTCCCGGTCGTGTCTCATATTCGCGGCGTGACCGATACGATTGTCGTGCCGGGCCAAAACGGCTTCCTGTTTCCGATCGGCAATTATACGGCAGCGGCCAATGCGATCGCGCGCTTGCACGCCGATCGCGACCTTCTCGAGCGGATGTCGATCGCGGGAAAGGAAATGGTCCTGAACCGCTTCAGCATCGAGCGGATGGCTGCTCGCTATCACGACGTCATTTCCATGACGCTGAACGATCGTCCCGGCCTGTCGAAAGTGCTCAAAATGGAGGACTGGTCCATTCCCGCGGGGTTGCGACCCGGCCTTAGAACCTATCTGCCGTTGCCTTTGAAAAACTGGCTGCGTGTCGTTCGTGAACGGCTCTGAAGCGATGATCAGCTATCATGGCCGACTTGGACATTTGCGCGCCTTCCTCCTTCTTTGGCTATGCATGTCCTCGGCCTGTATCGCACAGGACAGCGTTTTTCCGCTGAGGAGGGCGCAGGACGAGCGTTATCTCGAAGACAGCAAGGGTTTGCCATTCCTGATCGTCGGGGACAGTGCGTGGTCGCTCATCGGCGATACGTCTATCTCCGATACGGAATTTTATCTGGAAACCCGAAAGAGGCAGGGGTTTAACACCGTCCTTGTTTCGTTGATCGAGCACCAGTTCTCCCGCAAGGCGCCAGCAAACTTCTACGGCGAAAGACCCTTCGAAGGCGATGCCTTCGGGCAACCGAACGAGGCCTATTTCGACAGGGCGGAAGAAGTCATAAAGGCAGCCGCTCGTCGCAACATGCTGGTGCTTCTCTGTCCGGCCTATAGCGGCGCACGCGGTGGCCCGGAAGGATGGTATCAGGAAATGGTCGCGGCCGGGCCTGAAAAGCTGCGGGAATATGGACGATATGTTGGCCAACGTTTTGCGAAGTACCCGAACATCATCTGGGTCCAGGGCGGCGATTATGATCCGCCCGATCGTGCTCTGGTGACGGCTGTCGCCATGGGCATCAGAGAAACTGACCCCTCCGCATTACAGACCGTGCATGGCAATCCCGATACGGTGACGAATGATTTTTGGCGCGACGCTTCCTGGCTCGATATCGATTCGGTCTATACGTACGGCGAGGTCGCGGCGGCGGTGCTCAATCGGTACCGATCTGGACCGAGACGCCCTTTCTTCCTCATCGAAAGCGCCTATGAGGGCGAGAACAATGTCAAGGAACGGCAGGTTCGTCTCATTGCCTATGGTGCGCTGCTTTCGGGAGCGGGCGGCCAGGTCTTCGGTAACAATCCGGTATGGCATTTCTCCGCCGCCGGGCTCTATGAAGCGAAGGACAGCTGGAAAAGCTCGTTAAGCAGCCGTGGTGCGCAAAGCATCACGCATCTGGCAACGCTTTTCAGGCAACTGGCATGGTGGAAGCTCGTGCCCGATCAGGGCAGCCTGCTGAAAGGCGATGCGGGCGCATTTGCGGCGCGTGACAGGGATGGCTCTTTCGCCGTGATCTATCTCGACACGCCTTCCGTTGCGATTGATCTCGGCAGTTTGGCGGCAGGCGAGAAGGTGCTTCAATGGTACGATCCGTCGAACGGACTTTATATCGAACCGATCGTTCGCCTTGGCCGCAGCGGTCTTCGCAACATAACGGTGCCGGCATCGGCCAATGCTTTTGGCTTCCAGGACTGGATCGCCGTTCTCTCAGCTCAGGAATGATCGCCCGCAACAGCTCCACTCGCCGCCGAGTCGGCCCTTTCTGGCCTCTTGTCGCCAAGGTCTCAAACCTAGCTCTTTCGATGGTCGATCCGGTTCGGGGGTAGGGAGGGTAGACATTGATGTCGACACCCCCTCCCTTTGATGGATTTCACACGCCTTTTGCCCGCATACCCCTCAGGGCCGGTGTTTTTTAGGATCGGCAGGAGGCGGGTCTTGCGGATGCTCCGCCGAGGTTCATCGGGGGGATCAGACATGTCGGGGATATTCTTCAACACCATCGCTACTTTCGTCCTGTGCGTGTCCCTCATCGTAGTTCTCAGGCGCCTGACCGTCGCCTATCAGCTCGTGGATCGCCCCGATCTAATTCGTAAACGCCACACCGGCGCCGTTCCGCTTTGCGGTGGAATAGCGATCTTTTCCGCTTTTGCTGTTTCCGCCTTCGTCGGCGGGTGGAGCGCCGCTCTCGGCATGAACTTCTGGCTCGGACTGGCCGTCATCCTGCTGATGGGTGTCGTCGATGATCGCCGGCCGTTGCCCGCAGCAGGACGCCTTGTCATGCAACTGGCAATGGCGATTGCTCTCGTAGGCGGCGCCAATATCGGCTCTCTCTCCGTCGGCGTTCTCTTCACGCAGCATTCGGATCTGTTCCTGCCTTTGTTTTTCGTCATTGGCGTTCTCTTCGTGACCGGGCTGGTGAATTCGTGGAACATGCTCGACGGCGTCGACGGGCTTGCTGGCGGCACGGCAGGTGTCTCGCTGATCTGGCTGATGATCGTGGCGATTTTCGCCGGTGTCGGCGACATCATCGCGCCGCTTCAGGCACTCTGCGTATGCCTCTGTGCTTTTCTGGTTTTCAACATGCGTGGTCCATGGCGTGCACGGGCGAGCATCTTCCTCGGTGATGCGGGCAGTACTGCGCTGGGTGCGACGATTGCCTATGTGATCGTCCTGTTGGCGACCAAGAGCAGTGCCGTCTCGTTTCCGGCTTTGTTGTGGATCGTTATTCTGCCGATCACCGATACGCTCAGCCTGATTGTCCGTCGTATCATGCACGGGCGCAGTCCAATGTCAGCCGATCGCTGGCACTTTCATCATCTGCTTCTGGATTACGGTTTTACGCCGGCAGCGGCAACGAACACGCTGGTCGTTATTTCCTTCATCTGCGGCGGCATCGGTTTTGCCGGAATAAAAGCCGGTGTTCCGGCGGAAATGATGGCAGCCGGCCTTCTGATACCGATTGCTCTTCATACCGCGTTCGTCCTTGCCGCGACGGGTTATTTCTCAAAAACCTGGCTTCACAGGGGCAGCAACTTCGATCTCTACCGCGAGGCAGCACGTCTCCCGGTCGCTGCCACCGCCGCGACGGAGCCAAGGGCGATACAAGCGCCGAGTGAAGAGTAATGGCATCATGAAATCGCCGTGGCCCGGAACGCGAAGTCCCTCAAAGCCCGTTTTGAAACAACGGACCTGGCATTGGCGCATGTCGCGCAACATCGAAAAAAACTGGCTGCCTAAACGCAACTGGAACTGCCTCGGCATCATCATCTTCAGTGCGGTCGGCCTGTACGGGCTGTCCCTGGTTTCCGCAGGATCTCTTCTCGTCGTGGAGGATCCGCCCGCACAAGCCGATGTCATCGTGGTTCTCGGCGGTGACGGGCCTCCTCGAGCTACTCAGGCGGCGAAACTCTGGCATGACGGACTAGCGCCCCTCGTTCTGGTGACGGGCTATGGGGATTGCGACTTCATCCGTGACATGCTGGTGCGGTTGGGGGTCAATGTCCAAGCCATATCGAAAGAATGTCTGTCGCTCAGCACGTGGGAAAACGCGACCTTCGCAGAGCCGATACTGATTGAAATGCGAGCAAGGCGCGCCATCCTCGTCACGAGCTGGTTTCATTCACGCCGCGCGGTGAAGCGTTTTCGGTTTGTGATGCCTCAAATCGAGTGGATTTCGCTTCCTGCGCATAGAGCCGTGCCGCTGTGGCGGCTTGCCTTCAGCACCGACGGTGTGCAGGTTTTCAAAGAATACGCCAAAACAGTCTTTTACGACCTCAGGAGCAGTTTCGTGCGGGATTTGCCGCCGGTTCAAGCGGGACTTGCCTCATGAACACGCTTCTGGTTTTTTGCCTCTTCGGTGGTGTTGTCCTGCTCATCTGTTGGGGAATGATGCGCCGGGAACGAATTTACGAGTTCCCTTTCCTGACGGGCGTCATCACGTTCAGTTTCATCTTGCCCCAGGTTCCCGGCCTTGCGTCTGAAAGATTCCTGCCGGAAGGCGCGTTTGCCAGAACCGCCATCTTCATGATGCTGTGCCTCTTCATGTGCTGGTGGGGATGGAGCAGAAAGGCGAGACCCTTTGCATTCTTCCGGATCGATTTCGATGAGACACGTTTGCTCCTCGTCGCAGCCGTTCTTTCAGTCGCCGGCGCCTATTTCTATTTCATGCTGAGCCGACTGCCGGGAGAGCTGACCATCGCAGTGCAGATGACCGGTGTCCCTGTCATGTACATCTTCTTTTCGCGGCTGTTGAGCTATGGTCTCGCCATTGCCGTGCTTTGCCTTGCGCGACGATTTTCCTGGCTGGCGCTGGCCGTCCTTGCGTTTGATCTGGTCTTTTATCTGGATCGCATCGTCATCACCGGAAAGCGCGCCGAAGCCGTGGAACTCATCATGATGTTCGCGCTGGCATGGTGGTTTTACAAGGGATGGGCCATCCCGCGGATCTTCGTCATCATTGCGCTTGTTCTCGGCACGCTCACGATGAACAGCATGGGCGATTACCGCGCCATCACCAAGGCCAACGACGCGCCGGTCTGGGATGACATCAAGAAAATAGATGTCATCGGCAATCTTGAAAAAGTCTTCCGGGATGGCGGCGACGAGATGCGCAATGCGATCATGCGGATCGACAATACCGCAAACACGCTGCAATTCGATTACGGCAAGTTTCACTGGAACAGGCTGGTATTCAACTTCGTGCCCGCGCAACTCGTGGGCGTTGAGGTCAAGCAATCCTTCATGCTGCCGGTACCGGTACAATCGCGTGACTACAATCCGGTCCTCGGCACGACGGAGACCGGGATGGCGGACGCCTTCGGATCGTTCTGGTATCTGGGAGCGTTCAAATTTTTCCTGCTCGCCTATCTGGTGCGCCGGATCTGGGTGACCGCCAACACGGGCGAGTTCGCCGCGCAATTCACCTATCTCCTGTCTATCATCCCTTCCATGCACGCCATATCGCACCAGACCGACTGGGTTCTCATGGTCTGGGTGCATATGCTGATGTTCGCAGCGCCGGCGCTGGCATTTGCCGTCATACCCGCGCGCGTACAGCAGCGTCGGTACGAAATACCATCTTTGACGTCTCAGGCCGGAGGATAGGCGATGCGTTCACGATACGACGATCCCGGTTTTCAGCATGCGACGACGCCCCTGCCGCGTTTCGGAGGTCCGACCTTCGCATTGCATTTCCGATTGAAACGGCTGGGATGGATGATCGTCTGGCGGCTTCTCGCCAGCTGGACGCCGCCGCCGATGCGCCGTTGGCGCAATTTTCTCCTGCGCAGTTTTGGCGCGCGCCTGGATGCCACGGCAATGGTGTATTCCAGCGTGATTGTGTGGTGGCCGGGGCACCTCGTCATGGAGCGTCATTCATCTCTTGGGCCTGGGGTGATCTGCTACAACGTCGACATGATCACCATCGGCCCCTATGCCTCGGTTTCACAACGTGCCCATCTGTGCACCGGGTCGCATGATGTTCAGGATAGCGCGTTTCCACTGGTGAAGCGGCCTTTGGTGATCGAGGAGGACGCCTGGGTGGCTGCGGAAGCCTACGTCGGTCCCGGTGTCGTCGTCGGCAAGGGGGCAGTGCTCGGCGCACGCGCTGTCACGGCGAAGTCTCTGGAGCCGTGGACGATCTATGTCGGCAACCCGGCAAGACCCGTCGGCTCCCGCCGTCAAGACGCGGCGGCCTCCAAGGCGCTCAGCCGATAGCCCTCCAGCGTCGCTTGGGCGATAGACGGCCAGGTGAATTTTTCCAGCACAAGCCGGCGACCGTTTTCACCCATCGTTCTCGCCTTGGCGGGGTTGCTGAGCACAGTTGCCAAGCCCTTGGCAACTTCGGCTGCGTCAACCGCGACGATGACCCCGGCATCGGCAGAACCCACCTCGGGAAAGTGGCACTGGTCGGTGATCACCACAGGTGTGGCACAGGCAAGCGCTTCGGTGATCGCCATGCTGAAACCCTCCTGTCGGCTTGGCAGACAGAAGCAGTCTGCATCGACCATGGCTTGGAGCTTTGCTTCACCGTAAATGGCCCCGACCATAAAGACGCGGTTGCGAATATTTAGCTTGTTGACCAGATGCATGAACTGGCCCTCGGCTCCACCCGGTGGGCCTGCCACGACGAGATCGACATCGACATAGGTTTCACAGATAGCCGCAAAGGCCGAGGCAAGAATGTCGATACCCTTTTTGACGTGGAGGCGGGACAGAAACAGAATGTAACGCCTGCCATGCGCCAGGGCAATTTTCCGCTTGAAATGCCCCCGGGCGGGAAGAGGATCGAACTCCTCGGCAAAGACGCCGTTCGGTATGATCAGATTGCGTGCGTGGAATTTCAGCGGCGCAACAGCTGCCATTTCATCGATGTTCAGCAGATGCAGAAACGCCGCCTCGTTCAGCATCTTGCGATAGCAAAGCATCAAGGCGATCTTCTTCTTCCACGATCGCTGCCCGAGGCTCCAGTGATCCAGCATGCCGGCCGGGCAAATGCAGTAGGGTACGCCAGCGGCGCGGGCGAGCCTGGAAGCATAGAGCAGAAAGGGCTCCCAGACGCCGTGAATATGCATGAAAGAGGCATCTTTCAGCAGGGCTTTCAGTACACGTCGGCCACTGAAGCAGAACAGCGTCTCCATGCTCCCGGCCGGCGGCAGCAGGTGCCAGTGGACATGCTCGAAATGTGGTATGCTGCGGCCGATTTCCTTGACCTGTGCCTCAATCGCGGCGTCGCCATGGCTGACGATATGTACATCAAGGCCGAGGCCCGCCTGTGCGGCGGCAAGGCGCATGGCAACGGCTTGTAACCCGCCGTATTTGGGATCGATCGCAGCGATGACGTGGATGATCTTCATATGTCTTTGCTCCCCAGCTATCGCGCTTCATCCGCCAGGCAAAGACCCGAAGGCTTCGACAGATGTGGCCCGGAAAGCGCAGCGAGAAGCCGTTCCCCATAAGACTCCACTGTATGTTCGGCCGCGCGCAGAAGGGCATTGGCGGACATGGTCCGCCTCAGCTCGGGATTGTCGGCGAGCGCACGCACGGCAGTTGCGATAGCTTCTGCATCGCAGACAGGAACGATGAAACCTTCGATGCCATCGCGCACGACAGTGCCGGTGTTCTCCGTTGTTATCACGGGCAGGCCGGCTGCCAGCGCCTCATAGACGGCGGTCGCAGACCCTTCGCAAAGCGACGGCAGCAGGAAGACATCCGCCCACCGAAACTCCTCGATGATCTGCGCGCGCGGCACGATCCCTCTCAGTTCAACCCACTGCGATATCTGTTGCTTGACGTCATCGTGTGCGCGAACGCGGCCCGCCATCCGGAAACGGGCACGATCCTCCATCAGTCGGGCGGCTTCCACGACATAGGGCGACCCCTTGCGCAACCCGACTTCGCCCACGGTCAGAACCCTGATCGGTCCTGGCATGCGTGCCTGTCTGTCGATCGCAGCGGCAGCATTGACCCCATAGGGAACGACAACACACCTGGCTTGCGGCCCACCGCACGCGACAACGTGCTTGCGAACAAATTCCGACGGGCAGACAATGACATCCGCAAGCTGCCACTCCGCTTTCTCCCGGTCGGCGAATAGGCGCGCGTGCGGATTATCCTGCGCCGGGCCGGTCCATTCGGGAAACCGCGCCATCTCCTGTGCCAAAAGCATTTCGACAACGTCACGGGGCGCGATCATCTGCTCGACTGCGGTCCAGAGGCCCTGTTGCTTTGCTGCCCTCATCTGTTCAAGTGCGTCGCCGCTGAAGGCATAGAGCCCAGCCGCGCCATGGAAGCCGCGCCGGGCCACCATCTCTGAAAAAACTGATCCGGCCCAGATCGCGTGGGAGGTCTCTTCCACAACGTCTCTGGCGCGCATGTGGCGCAGAACGGAACGGAGGCCAAAGCCGGAAAACACGGTCGTCAGCGCCGTCGGCACGCCTTTGGGCAGGCGACCCGCCAAACGTCTGACCGGTGGCGGGTAAAACGTCGCCGGAAACGAATTGACGATTCTCGGCCAGCCTTTGGTCGCGCATATGTCGGTATAAAAATGTGCCAACCTGCCAGCGGATGCAAATATTCTCGGTACGGCATAATGCATGCGGGCGCCGAGCTGACTGACGACGACTTTGTCTTTCATGGCGAGATACCTTGAGCGAGAGGCGCCCCGGAAGGCGCGACAGTCCGCAGCCTGGCGATCAGTCCTTCCCAGGCGTCTGCCGCCCTTTCTCGGGAGTAGTCGGTACAAAGCAGCCGCCTTGCCGCATCCCCCATTGCCGCCGTGGTGTTCGGGTCGTCGCAGAGCTTTTCGATGATGCCGCAGAGCTTATCGGTCTCGCCGATCTCGACGTTGCTGCCGCACCCTTTGGCTCTTAGAACGCGCGGCACCTCTCCATCATGATCGCCAACGAAGATTGTCGGCCTCCCGGCCGCCAGGATGCCATAGAATTTGCTTGGAATGATGCAATGTTCCAGTTCCGGCAGCAGTGAGACGAGATGCACATCAGCAACGCTGAGGCTTTCAGCCAGTTTCTCGACGGGCTGCAGCGGCTTGAAGATGACGTTCTGAAGACCGAGATCCCGAACGGCAGTTTTCACAGCCGCGTGCTGGTGTCCGCCGCCAATCAGAAGGAACCGAATATCTGCCCGGTGCTCCAGACGTTTTGCCGCTGCCAGCATAGTGCCGAACTCATGCGCCCGCCCGAAGTTTCCTGAATAACCCACGACAAACACATCCTGCAGTCCCCACGCTTTCCGCAGGCTGTTATCCTGGGGCGAGACGGGATAGATTTCCTCCCCATCCGACCAGTGATGCAGGACGCTGACGTGGTCTTTTGAGATGCCTTGCGTGAAAATGAATTCGGCCATCTTGTCGGTCGGGCAGACAACCATGCCGGGGGATCGCAGAGACCAGTTGCGCAGCTGCGTCAGCCATGGCCCAACCCACCGTGCGCGTTTCCTGAAAAATCCAAGCTCCGTTGCTGTCTCCGGAAAAAGGTCCATGATCCAGTTCACCATGAGCGCCCCCTTGAGGCGGATCGCAACGCTGCTCATGACGGAGAGGAGCGGAGGATCGGTGCAGACAACCACCGTATCCGTCGCCCGAACGTTGCGCAGGAGCCAAACGAATGCCAGCACCTGAAAGAGAAGATAATCAATGCTGCGGCGCATAAGGCTGTGCCGACCGAAACGGCCGCTCGCCAGCCGTACGATAGCAATCCCTCGAACTGTCTCAGTTGCGGGCAATACGCTGCCCGGGTGATCATGGATTTCGCGACTTGCAACGACAATCACATCCAGTCCGCGCTGGGCCATTGAAAAGGCGAGCGATGATATCATGCGGCTCGTTGCCGACTGGTCGGGAAAGCCGTATCTGTTCAGGAAGATCATCCTCACGCTTTTTTCTCCCCAAATCTTCCGTTTGAAGGAGCATTCTTGGCGACGCTAAAACGGGCGGCAAGCTGGTCGTAAGGACTAATGAACTCACGATACGGAGAGGCCCATACTCCAAAGTTGGCGCCTTCCTATCCTTTTGGTAGCGGAATGCCGGATGACGCCCTTATGGGTTATCGAATCCACAAAAATGCTAGCGATTTGAAAGGCAGAGGCTCGGTCTCCTTTGCACGCTGCTTTCGGGCCGTTGCCGGGTGCAGCCGCCATTAGCCGGCATGGCAGGCCCACGCTAGACCCGATTGCCCACGGGTTCAGCATTGCCGTCGACGTCAGCTTTTTGTTTCTCGATGCAGGCAAACCCACTGGCATCACCAGCATCGCTTGGGTGGCGCGATCTGGCTCGCCTGCCAATCGAACCTCAACTTAAACTGCGGCTGAGGTTCGTACTATCTCGCGCTCGGCGTCCTCCAGCCCAATCAGGCCGCAAGCCGTTGCTCGGCAAGTTTGACCCAATAGGAGATACCGTAAGCGATCGCGTCGTCGTTGAAATCATAGCCGGGATTGTGGAGGCCCGCTGAGTCGCCGTTGCCGATGAAGATGAAGCAACCGGGGCGTTCTTTCAGCATGAAGGAAAAATCTTCGCCTGCCATGGACGGATCGACATCGGGATCGACGTTGCGCTCACCGGCCACGTCCCGAGCGACGGCGATGGCGTGATCTGTCTCTTCGGAATGGTTGAACGTCACCGGGCAATAGCGCTCATAGAGGACGTCCGCTTCCGCGCCATTGGCAAGCGCAATGCCTTCCGCCATCTGCTTGATGCGCTCCTGCGCCAGATCGCGCACCGTTTCGTCAAGACTGCGGACCGTGCCGGCAATCACCGCCTCGTTGGGAATGATGTTATGGCTGGAGCCCGCGTGAAACCGGGTGACGGAGACGACAACCGAGCGGATGGGGTCGGCGTTGCGTGAGGCGATCATTTGCAGGTTGCCGACGATCTGCGCGCCGATGGTGATTGGATCGATGGTCCGGTGAGGCTGGGCAGCATGGCCGCCGCGGCCCTTGACGGTGATCGAAAACTTATCAGGTGCGGCCATGATGCCGCCCTTGCGGATGGCAAAGGTACCCAGCGGAATGCCCGGCATATTGTGCATGCCATACACTTCGTTGATGCCGAAGCGGTCCACCAGGCCATCTTCGACCATGGCGAGCGCGCCGGCGCCGCCTTCTTCCGCCGGCTGAAAAATGACAGCGATCGAGCCTGCAAAATTGCGGGTCTCGGTGAGGTATTTCGCTGCGCCGAGAAGCATCGCGGTGTGGCCGTCGTGGCCGCAGGCGTGCATGGCGCCGGGCGTTTTCGATGCCCAGGCTTTGCCGGTTTCCTCGACGATGGGCAGCGCGTCCATATCTGCCCGAAAGCCGATCGTGCGGTTGCCTGTAAGATTGCCCCTGATGATTCCGACCACACCTGTGCGCCCGATCCCGGTCACGATTTCGTCAACGCCAAAGGACTTCAGCTTCTCCGCAACGAAGGCCGCGGTGTTCTCGACGTCATACAAAATCTCGGGATTTTCATGCAGGTGATGCCGCCATTCGCTGACTTCCTGCTGGAGTTCGGCGGCTCTGTTCAAAATCGGCATTCGTTCATTCCTGGGTTCATCGGTACGGCGTGTCGTAAAACTCCATCCTCCGTGGTGGATAGTGCGCCGCATAATTGACGTAATCAATGTACTTGCAAGATACTAACTTTACAACATAAACAGACCCGCGCTAAGCCGTTGCATCGATTGACTTTTCTTTTCATTTGTTACCGCGAAAAGATTTGATCTGCAAAGCAATCTTTGCTCGCCCTGATAATCAAACGGCTTTAACTCTGAGTTGTAAATGCAACCTATAGGAGTTAAGAGAATGGGTTTTCGGGTTTGGGGCAAGATTGATGGTGCTCAGTTTGATCAGACGTTTTCAAGCGTAGCCGAGTGGCGTGCAGAGCGCAAACTGATCGAGCGCATTGCTGCGATCGTCGTCATGGGAATGGCTAGCGTTGAGGTGACAGCGTGAGTGTTCTGCTTACACCTGAACTCCGCGCAAAACTCCTGCAAAACAACGCAACAGCGCGTGACACAGATTTGATACCGGTTGTGAAATGGTTCGCACCTTGGGGTGCTGCAACATGGCTGCTCACGGAAATGGAGCAGGATGGTGATACCTGCTTTGGCCTGTGTGATCTTGGCCTTGGTGAGCCAGAACTAGGCTATGTGAGCCTGCGCGAAGTGATGTTCGTTGAAGGCCCGTATGGGCTGAAGATCGAGCGGGATGAACATTTCAATCCCACGAAGCCACTGTCCGAATATGCCAGCGCTGCGCGTCGTGAGCGCAAGGTAGTCGAGATCTAGTTGTCGTTATCGCAGGGCAGTTTGGCCGGATCAACGTCGGCCAAACGCTTCAACAGGTCATTGAAGGCATCGTCGGTTTGTACGGTTCTAGACGAAGCGGGCTTTGCGGCCTGCTTTATCTGGTCGTGACGCAAATATCGGGTTAAGCGATATGGCTGATCTGGCATTAAATTGTCCCTATGTTCCCCACCGCAAAAACATGTCGAGACTATTTAGGTTCCGCTGAAATAGGGACCAAAGTCCTAAGCCGTTGCAAACATGAGTGGAAATGTTCAATTTCGGCTTGTTGCGAACTCGATCCAACGAGTGCCGAGCAACAACAGAGTGTTCCAGCCCGTATACGCTACATAGCAGAGCGCTAGGCCGCTGAACAAAGCCCCCGCTGTATGATCCTGCATTTCAACTACAGTGTAGATCGCGTAGACAACGATCCTTTCGATGCCGGTCATCACGACAAGCCCAACGCATTTCAAGCACTCGATTAATACGGCCATTTTGTTTTCCCTTTGAAATTGCGCGGAGCATGTTTCCAGCGCTGCTAAAGGGCAAGACAAACCCTCCCGACCGTATTTCATGTCGAGAGGGCTACAGGAGGAAACAGCAGGTATATGAGCAAAACTGCTGCGAATTATTTATGCTCGCGTCGTCGGAAATGACTACGGAGAGAACTGATTGTTCTCCCCGCCGAGCAGCCAAACGGTTGTTGTTTTTCTTATCCGTCTGCACTTATTTAGTTGAGATCGCCTCGATGTTGCGCAGCAATCGCGAGAATTGCGTGTTCAGCGCTGCCTCTAACGCGTGTGCGTCAACGTTTGCTTCCCGGCCCAGATCGCGCTGTGTGAGCGCCTGTGTGTCTTTGCGGGCTAGTTCTCTAGCAGCGGCTATACCCGCGTCTGCTCGCTGCATCAGGTGGGCTTGAACTGTCGCATCACGCTGCAAGGCCAGGATTGTTTGCGTCTGGATTTTGAGATCGTTTTGCGCCTGCTTGAGTTCGACCTGTGCCGTGCGAAGGGTGGCCTTATTTGTTTCGTTGCGCTGGTAGAGAAACACGCAAGCGACGACGAGCGCTGCTATCAACAGCAGCACCCATTTGCTTGGCAGAAGCCCCTTTAGCATGAGCCTCGAATGGTTTCGGCCTCTCGCTCCGCTTTCTCTTGGGCAGTAGCCCACTTGGCCCAAAGCATTTCGAACATTTCTTTGTAGTGGCGCTGAAACTCGCCCCCTTTGTCAGCGAGTTCCTGATAGCCCCACATTGCCCTTCGCCCAACGATCTCGTCGTGATCCGCTTTGATCGCCGACCAAATACGGTCGCTTATTCCTTCCGGTCGAACTAATATCGTCATGCAGCACCTCCATCGTAGGAAAGTTTCGCGACGATGAAGCGTTGACCATCTGCGAATGCCGCAAGCATATGTTTGACTTCGCTCATGTGGGCGTATGTAAAATCACAATACTCTTTCGCCCCAACATCATCGTAGTTCTGGTAGAAGGCCGATTTCTGTTGAGGTGAAATAGCATAGCGCCGCACGATTTCAGCGAGGCTGTGCCAGTGTTGCGCATCAGGTCTGTTTGTGTAGGTGTTCAGGAAGTCGGCTTTAATCGCAATGTTGCTGATTATGTCGCTGTTGAAGGTCGCGAATGTGAGCATCAGGTGGATGCGAGAGGTCGCGTTTTGGTTTCTGATGATTTGTTCGTAATCTCGATCCTTCTTTGATGGACCAAAGAGATTTTCGAACGCGGGCCAAATAGATTTAATCATCACAGCACCTGCCCATTTTCATCGACAAACTCGATTGAACCACAGCCCTTGAGTTTGAAACCGCTGCTGGAAAGTAAGTCGATAAGTTTGACCAACTGACGCGCTTGCGCCTCGCTGACATCGCCGCGATGGGCAATCTTGTCCTCATACAGTTCTTTGACGAATTCGTACCATGTCTGCGCAGCACGCTTGGTGCTGCTCTTTGCGCTGGCACTCGAATGCATGATCGTGATGTCGGCTTGTGCGCCTACAACGAAATGCTGCAACTCTCCGAGCAGTAGACCTAGCCAATTTTTATAAGACTTCTTGATCGTCATGAACGCCGATGAAACGTTCAATTTCGGCTTACGTGTGTAGGGGATGCGTACTGTTGATTTCGCCTTGAGGTCCGCAATTGGATCAAGTGCGACATGATCTGGATGCGTCTTGATGACGACCTGCACGACTTCGAAAATGTCTTCAAATGTGTTCGTTGAAATGCTCATCTTAGGTTGCCTCCCAAGTGAGTTGTTGTAATTCGGTCCGCGGAAATTTGTTGATCTGAAATCTTATTGCCGTGGAGCATTTGCAGACGAGCCCATGCGTCGTCTTGTTCTTTCTTTTTTCGTTCATCAAGAACTTCGTTGACTGCGTTTTTTATCTCTGACTTGAGAACTGCCTGTGTGCGGCTTTCAGCCGTTGCTCGAAAATGATTGAGCGCCTTTTCGATTGCGTTCTGTGCGTCGATCAGAGCGCGTTTAAGGTCTTCGTTTTCAGTTTTGTTATTCATTATTTCCTCCATGAAAAAACCCACACGCCGTTGTCGGAAAGCGTGTGGGTCCATCAAGAAAGAAGATTTAAACACCACGTCGCCACTCGAAACACATCGAGTTTCCGACAACGCTGCGTTCGTTTTATTTATGCTCTGACGTTCCAAGAGCGGCCTTTGCTTCTCGGACTTTTGCCCAACGCTGACGCGCTGCTTCGGCCATACGCGCCTTGTGTTCCCCCGATTTGGGCTTGTCTTTGAGTTTGGCAGCGCGGGCCGCTACGACTTCGGCATCCTGCTTCACGCCAACTTTCTTGGCTCGGATTTTGCCTTTTGTTTCATCGCTCATCTTCTTGCCGCGACGAGCATTGCCGATAGCGGCTTTGGCCTTATCCGAGTGTTTATCGCCCTTGATGAAGCGGGAGTTTAGTTTGCTATCTTCGCGATTGAGAAATGCGACTGTCTCGGCGTTCATGTTTTTGGAGTTGAGCGCTTCACGGTTCTTCCATGTGATGACGTAGCCATACGTGCTTCGCATGAAGTCGTCGTACTCGCCACTTCGCATCTTGTTTTCCATTCGCTTCCAGCGCGAGGGTGTGATCTTGGAAAGCAACTCATCAAATGTAAGCGTGAACGTTACACCGCGATTTTCTTGATATCTTTTTGAACGACCGAATTGAGCCATCAACTTATCTGTGACGGCTGCTTTAATCTCAGCCTCATCTTCTTTTTCGAGGATGCGATTGAATACGTCTTGCGCAGATATTTTATTGTCGGGTTGAATATGTTTCATTGAAATCTCCATCTATTATATCGAAGCGTTCTCTCACCGCGCTTCTGTCTCTATTTATGATAGATGACCTAAACCTATGTTATTATTCATGATTATGCCGGAACTAGAATTTTGAGAGAGCAGTTCCGGCAAGTGGGCATGGAGATTATGACCGCCGCTGTGGTCGTTGATATTTATCGCATGATGGGGATTTGAGCGTCAGTCGAGTAGTAGGTGACCTAGAGCCATTATAATATAAATGAGTAGGACGAAGTAATAAAACACAAAGAACATCTATATCATAGATATAGAAGTCCTCTGGGCTATATCACTCCGCACTTCATATGCGGCTTCACGCATCGCTTCGCGTTTTTCGTTGGCACTCAAACCCGCTTACTCTGCTACTCGCAATCGCTGTCGCTCGTTCCCATTTGGGGAACTCCACTTTGCTGCTAGCGGCATAGCCATTGCTTTTGGTCGCTCCGCTCCACTTCGTGATGTTTGTGGTCGCTCCGCTCCTCGGCTTCCAGTGAGTTTGAGTGAGTGCCGGTTTTTGGGCAACATCGTTTTGCTTCACTTTACGAGAAGCCTAGAAACGCAAAAAGCCCCGGTGACATTTCTGTCAGCCGGGGCCTCTTTGATGAAGTCAGTCAATTCGATTTAAGGCTCACCTAAAATCCGAACGTTGTTGTTCCTTCCTTTTTCAAGGATAGAAGAGCGACAAGTCAGCGATAATACCTGCTGCAACACGATCAATTATCGCGAGGTCGAACGCCGCAACCTCTGCACCCGTTGGATGCAGGTGTACGTTGCAGAATTTGTAACTGCCATCAGGCAACTGCATAAGTAGCAGAGTGACAAGCGGTGTTTTCGCAAACCCAATTGTAGCGTATCCGTTAGTTAACTGAAACGCGACCAATAGACCATTTGGATCAGGGTACGACCTAATCGAGCCTACGATTCCGGCCAAAGCCGGGATCGCAAAGATACTTGTTTTTATATTCTGCATTGAAACTTCCTTATTATGCAGAACTAACGCCACCAACCGCGAGCAGTTGGTTCCAAGTTGGACGCCTTTGTTGAACTCAGCAATTTGCTGACTTGGTGCACCGTGCGACGATTCGAAGTCTAAGTGCCTGTCCCTCATAAGGATGAGTTCCTACCACGGTGCTGTGTGCCTGCGCTTCCCAGCGTGGGCTTGACTGACTTCTTCTTTTTCAACATGTCGTTCGCTTCACAACAAACGGCGTGAGAAAAGTCCCGAATAAGTCGGGACTTTCCATTCACCAGTTGAATTTCGGTTTAAAGTCCCACCTGTCGATATGCGTGTAAGGCAGATCGAGACTGTGTTCGACGTACCAGAGATACGGCAGGATCTTGAGTGTGTCGCGGTGAGGCCAGTTGTTGAAGTCCCACTTCGACCGAAATTGCAGCCGCCATGGAAAGCGACGAGCAAAATCATGCGATGTCCTGATACTCGGAAAGTCACATTTAACCGGCACATCTGGGAGAGCCAGCGGGTCTTGCAGGTAGAACCTGTCGTCTTCCGTGAGTGTCTGGCTAAAAAAGCGCAGGTACCGAACCTCGATCATCTCACGACGAAACTCGTTGCGGAGGCGATTTCTCGCCGCTCTCAATCTCTCCTCGGACATCCATGTTTGTTTGCGCAGCTGCGCAAACTCACGAATGATCCGTTGCAAGTTGATGACCACGTGATAGCCGCTGAAAACGTTCTTGCGTAGATACGCTGGGCAAACGTCTTCTGGCTTTCTCAGTTGACCGTAATCCATCAGAAGTTGACAACAGAGGCGATCTATTGCCTCAAGTTCATCACCATCGAAGATATGATCAAACTCGTCTTCCCTGACGGGTTGTCCAGCCAAGAGCCGACCTCGCAGACCATGCAGCCTGTTCAATCGTAGTTGCTCTTTGACGCGTTTGTTGAAGGGGCTAACGAACATAGAAGAAGAGGCGGAATAAACCGCCCCTCTGTTTTTGCCTCTACCAAACCGCATCATGCCGCCTCTTGGATCGCAGCATCGCTGCCATCGTTCAAAGATTTGACCTGCTTGTTGATCACCCGATAAAGGGCATCGCCTTCAAGTCCACTATTGAAGAGGATTGAAAGTTCGCCGTTCTCGATGTGAACGATCACAGCAGCATACCCGTTGCTGACGTGGAGCAACTTCAGAGCGTCGTCGCCAACTTTGAATTTGGCAACTGGCTCGAAAACGCTCACGGCAGTCTGTGCTTCCTCGGTCCAAATGGTTGTCTTGCGACGCGCACCTTTTTGCTGGACTGTATCAGCGGCAACGATATCGCTGATGCGTGGTTTAACACCTTTCTCGAAGCCTTCGATCGGGATGCAATCGTCACCCGTCAGAATATCGACCACTTTGTCATGGCCGATCCCGTTGCTGACGAAGAAGCGGATGACGCTTGCGTACTTTTCAAAAGAGCGATTACGCGCCCATTTCTTTTTTACGCTGCCATCTGCGTTCTTGACCGGCTTACCAGTGGTGGAGTTCGTCACGTCACGCCACGTACCATCGATGATGCTCATCATAGGTAGGTAAACGTTCGGATTCTTACCCTTCCACTTCTCATTGTCCAGATTTACCGGCTCGATGCCATGCTTGACGCATTCGGCATCGATTGCGGAAGTGACCTGCTCGATATTGAGGTAGGCTTCGCCCATTTCAACAAAAGAAGCGACCATCTTGGCCATAGACTTGCGGCTACGGGCCTCGGCGGCGTTCATCGCAACGATGGCTTCTTTTGCCTGCTGCAAAAGGGAATTTGCATTCGCAACAACGAATGCGGTTGTAGAGGTATTCTTTACTGGAGACATTTGCGCGTTCCTTCCGCTCTCCCCACCAGCACCATGCCAGTGGGCCTTGGAAGCAGACTTGCTCTGTATGAGCGCGGTCCTGAGTGCCCCAAGTTTGGCGCCCGCTTCGAATGACAAATGTCATCCGAACCCGCCTCCGATGCGCCTCAACGCAAAACGTTGAGGGTCGTGCCGATTTGAACGGCATACCCCAGACGGTGGAATGCTCGCGCGAATGTCAATTTTCAAAGAACAGTCGATTGATTTCTCAATCAGACATGGGCGTTCTACCATGGAATTTGGTTTCGTCAACAAAAAAATACAGTATAAATTCATTTAATTCTTCACTGCTGAGTGAGCGTTGAGAAATTAACATCAAATTTGGAATTTTATTATAATTTTATCTATTCAATACTTCACTCAAAGTGAAGGCTGCGCAGCTACGTTCGCTGTCGCTCTCTCCGCAAATCAAAAAGGCCGTTTTTGATGCTGTTTGAGCGCGATATGCAGCGATGTAGATAAATAAGTGTACGGAACATGAGAGCAAAGTGATCCGTAACAGCCTGATTCTAATGGTATTTTTAGGTTGCGATAATAAGCCCAACGGCAATACGCTTGGGCAATACAGAAGGAACAATCATGGGACAAAATCTAACTCAAACCGCGTCATTCGCTGAGATTGAAATGGTTCTCAATATGGGGATCGAGCAACGCAATTATTGCATAATCGACGGTTATGTGGGTAGCGAACAAATCATCAAACTGGATTTGCAGAATGTTGATGGGGGCTTAAATCTCACACCGCTCCAAATGATGGATGTGATCAAAGCCTGCGTCGAACCAGCGCTGCCCGCGACACACATGTTGTTCGAACTTTTCACAGAAGTCGGTGGTCGACCCTTGACCGATCTGAGCGTTGAGCAAAAATGCCTGCTGCTCGAACTTGAAATGATGTGTGTCAAAAAGTCATTCGTGCGCATCCTAATCAATGTTGGAACGGCAAACGTTTACTCAGGGGCATCCACGTTCGCATTCATTGGGTTTCCTGATGCGGCTGACGCACAAATCTTCAAACTGTCTTCTTACCATCTGGACGCATTTTAAAATCTGATAGCGCAGCTTCACTCACAAGTTGACTCAGTAAGGCCCGTTCGAAAGAGCGCGCTTTTTCAATGGTGGGTCAAAACGTAAGAGGTTCAACGTCGGCTTAAATAGTCGATGTTGAACAAGGCATCCATTGATCTCATCAAGTCCTTCGAAGGCTTGAAACTCACCGCATACCTTTGCCCCGCTAACGTGCCGACGATTGGCTATGGCACCACGAAGGGTCTGACACGGGCCGATGTAGGTCGGAAGACGATCACCGAGGCAGAAGCAACACGTTTGCTTGTCGAGGACGTGGCCCGATTTGAGAAGGCCGTAGACGAACTGGTGAAGGTCAAATTGACCGAGAACCAGCGCGGCGCTCTGGTGTCGTGGACGTACAATCTCGGAGAAGCCAAGCTTGCCGGTTCTCCACTACTCGGCTTCATCAATGCTAAGGCCAATACAGCCGACATTGAGAGGTCGTGGCTCAAATGGAATAAGGCCAGGGTGAAAGGTGTGCTCAAGCCGCTTGCTGGTCTTACGAGGCGTCGTCAGGCCGAAATTGCCCTCTGGAAAAAGCCATGAGGAACAGGTTCGAACAGAAGGTCGCAAAGACCCTTGGACCCGAATACGCTTATGAGGCGCTACGGCTCACATACACGGTCCAAAAGAAATACCTGCCCGACTTCATCGACGTTGAGGCGAAGAAGATTGTTGAAGCGAAAGGCCGTTTCACAGCCGAAGACCGATCCAAGCACAAGGCTATCAAAGCGCAGCACCCGGATTGGGACGTGACCATCGTTTTCCAGAATGCGCAGCAGACGATCACCAAGATAAGCAAGACCACCTACGCCGACTGGTGCGACGCCAACGGGATCAAATGGCAGCAACTCTGAGTTAGGCCGAGGTTGCCGCTAAAGATCAACGAAAGGGGTTGTCGCGACGCAAGATCATGCGCTGCATGTCTTTTGGTACAGTGACTATGAATGCTGCTTGAATTTCATGGCAAACATCGGTGCCCTGTGCTTTAGCATCCTGATAGTTTTTCGAATTTCTTTTATAATACTTGCCCTGACGGGCAGTCGTTGCGTTATATCCCCGGCTGCTTAAAGCGGCGCCGAATTGTGCATCGTCAATAGCCAGATAATCGCAATTCTTCTCAACATAATCGACTGCGGCAACCGCATATTCGCTGTAATACGAGTTGTCTGAGGCCGCTATCTTTTTTTGAACGTCTTCTTTCGTGCCAAACCACAGTTTGACCTTCTTAACTGCTGTGCCGCCCCCGCAGCCAGTGTAAGTGCCTTCCATTCCGACATTTTCGTCGTACATTTCGGTAAAAGTAAAATTACAACCAAGTCCGACCTGTATACGTTTTCCATTGCCCACGAAATCCGTGTCAACTATTTTTAGGCTATTGTCCGAGAAAACTCCCTTGACCTTTACTGATGCATCTCTACCAACGTAATCGACGATTGCGGTAAATTCACCGCCTTGGCTAAATTTTACTTCCCTGCCAATCATCTTTACGTGTGGCGTCTCTCCGTGGAATCCGTTTTTCTCCATCAAGGCGATAATTTCTTCGTCGGGCGCAGTAGCGCTTGCCAAAGTCGCGGATGACGTAAATGCAAAGGCCAACAAGATTCTCGCAAAGATGCTCATTTTTCCCCTCAACAAGATTAACGGCTCGAATAATGAAAAAGATTTCTCACTGATATACTGCTGCGATACATGAGCAGAAAAATACTACCAGAGCAAGAGGTGAATGAATTAGGCTCATGGCTTGTTCAACTGCTCAACCTGTCTCCATGAGCACGAAGACTTGCAAGCGAAAGAGTGGGAGGTCTGGCGAGCGCAACGAAGTCGCAATGGTGTCTTTTTACCAGCCCGATACCACCGCTACCGCACGTCGGATCGATGTGAGGTCTGGCAATGCGTTTCCGCCGTGGACTAAGTAGATCGTGAGCGCGTAAATGGTGAAGACCATGCGCTGCGATATTTCTAACTGGAAACCTCGTCCCTTTGAGTAGATCCATTTCATCGGGTGCCTCGATTTGTTGTCGGTGCGGCAGTTATGATCTGCGAACAGTTGTTTCGTACACCTCGTCGCTGGAATGGCAAGCGTACTATATATAGTATTAACACTTGTTGGTCGCCAAACCACGCATGGCCGATCTTAGAAGCACCAAACTGCTCGATCCCGTTAAATAATCGAGCAGAACTCTCAATCGGATGGGTTCGATTTTAAGGGCAACCCATCATGTTTGAAACACTCACCGCGCTTCTCGCGGCTATCGGAATTAACCCCGCACACTTCTTCGCTGGCCTAGCCGGTGCAATCGTTCGCATCGCCATCCAAGGTAAAAAGTTCACATTCGAAGTGGTCAGCGGCGCATTCGCAGGATCGCTATGCGCGGTCTATTTGGCCCCGCTGGTCGCACGATGGCTTGGCCTCGATCTGCTGGATGCAGCGGCGAATAGCGGGCTTGCGTTCGTACTCGGCATGATCGGGCTATCAATCGCTGAGGGTCTTGTTCGTGTAGCGCAGCGTTGGGCAGCAAATCCTAAACTCCCAAAGGTCGGCATACTCGCTGATGCAAGAGATGCGCTCGACATGTCCAAGGACAAGGACGATCAATGACGCACACGATCAACGTCAGCGTGGACTACAATACGATCATAACTGATGCCCTCGCAGTCATCTTTGCGTTCTATCCAAGCGGTGAGCCGATAGGGGATATGATCACTTTGGAAGACTATCAGGACGACGCACAATTCACGCTGCTCTATGAGTTCCTTGTCGCCTCACATGTCCGCGCATTAATCTGCCGCACTAGCGACAACACGATCAATTGCCGAGTTGTAAAGGCGTACTGGCTCGGCGAGCAATCATATGCAGAGGTTGAGTTTGCCAGCAAAGCAGACGCGATGCTATTCAAACTTGCCTGTTGAAGCCGTTGCAAAACGGTTGACTTAGAAGAAACTTACGCAACTACTGTGCGAAGTTTGCAGCGACTGGTGTGTTATGGCTTTTAGAGAGAAAACAACATTTGTTATCGGTGCTGGAGCGAGCGCTGAGTTTGGCTTGCCGATAGGGACCGGCCTCGCTGCGGAGATCAAAAAGACGGCAATGATCGAGGCCTATGATCGCGAAAACCTAAGTCAAAATGTGTTGCGGGAACTACTATACACTCGATGCACGGTCGGAGCGGACCAAGTCGCGGCGGAGAAGGCGCTTAAGGACATCCACGAGGGTATTCAAACGGCGGTTAGTATAGATGCCTTCATCCACCGCCACGCAGCAGACGAGAATATCTCGTATTGGGGCAAGGTCCTGATCGCGCTTGAGGTTCTTAAGGCAGAACGTTACTCGACGCTCTCTCCTGATATTTGGAAAAATTTTGCGGTAGATCCGAACCTTGTGCTTGGTGACGAGAAACGGCGTTTGGTTAACCCCGACTACACGTGGATAGGCCACTTCTTTAGAATTCTCTCAGACGGCGTGGCAGACTATAGTGATCTTGGTAAAAACATCACCATCATCTGCTTCAATTACGATCGTTGTATAGAGGTCTATCTGGCTGAAACAATTTCGGATGCCTATCGAATCCCAATAGACATCAGCCTGAGGCTCGTAAACGCAAATATCAGAATAGTTCATCCATACGGCTATCTAGGCGAACTCGCATTAGTTTCCGGAAGCCCCGGCAGAGATAGGCTCGGTTTCGGCGTGGGCTCTGGGCAGCCTGACCAGATTTCGAAGATTGCGGAGAACATCCACACGTACACGGAGCAGGCCCACGACGCTGGCAAAGTGTGGAGCATCCATGAAGCCGTCAACGACTGCAAAAATCTAATTTTCCTTGGGTTTGGCTTTAACAATCAAAACTTGGACCTGCTTCGGGTAAAACCCACATTTAACGGAAGCGCTCAACCAAAAAACATCTATGCTACGGGTTTCGGCCTTTATCCCCAGATCACAGAAACACTTACTCGACGCATTCTAGATTTGTTCATGGACGAGCCCGAACACCGGGGGTGGCTGAGCCACGTCCACTTAGAGTTCGGTGTTGGCTGTGGGGAATTGTTTCGCATTCATGACATGAATTTCAGCGCCTTTATTCAACGGTATATTCGTTTTGAACAGCAGATGCGCGGTATGGTTTCGAAGGTCGAACGATACCCGCCACCAATTAGATAATTCAACATAAAGCCAAAATATGGAGCAACAATTGGTCCGCGACGATAATTCATACGGCCAAGTTGTAGGTCGAAAAGCCACTATTATAGGGACAGTAATTCTAGTGGTCCTCGGCTTGATCGTAATGCGCGTTGTTCAACTGGATGCAGTGGGCGATCTCCAATGCGTCGAGGGTCCGATTCTGCTGAAACGGCTGACCGACTGCGCAGGCCTTTCAAACTTGGGCGATTTCCTTGCGGGCGTTTTCGCGCCTTTAGCATTCGTCGGCTTAGCCGCGACCTATATTTTGCAGCGCGAGCAACTTCGTCTTGCGATTGAGGACAGCAACAGAAACCAAGAAGCACGCGTAAAGGAAGCGGCTCTAAACTACGCCAGCATTCAGGCAAATCATCAACTCGCGCTTTACGACAAACGAAAGTTCGTTTTCGATAGATTGGTGGCTGCAAGCGAGGGGTTCATGACTACCGTCACTGACGAGATGTTGACTGAACTGAAACTCGCTCTCTACGACGCACAGTTCGTCTACCCGGACGAGGTCTATAAGTGGATTATAGAGTTGCTCAACAAATCTGTGAGCCTGCGGATCAAGTCGGCATTCATAAAAGTAAATGAACCAAAGCGCGGTCGTCCATCTTGGTCTGTCGATGACGAAAACTTGTTACTGACTTATTATGATGAAGAGACCGATCTGCGGATTTTCTTATACGAGAATCTTCGCGAAACTCCGCTCTACGAACGGTTTAAGCCATACTTGAAACTGCCTAATAGTATCGACGTGGGTTGCCAAAAATCAACTTCATAACAAAAAAAATTGTCAACTGTCATCCAGCCAACAGCACCAATAAACTGGAATAATTTCCAGAGACAGGCAATGTTAAGCCGTTGCGATCAAAGGGCAAGCCTATCAATGTGTTTGCCCTTTACGTTTTTCGGCAGCATTACAGTCAACAGTAATTGATTGTAATGGAGCGAATACAACCGATGCAACCACAGCAGTTTGTCGCGTACTATCGTGTCTCAACGCAGCGCCAGGGCGAAAGCGGATTGGGACTTGAAGCGCAGCGCAAAGCCGTTGCGGATTATGCCGCAGCAAAGGGAACTGTCGTTGCGGAGTTCACCGAGATCGAGAGCGGTGGCAAGTTCCACAGACCTCAACTGGATGCCGCACTGGCCCACGCAAAGACGAACAATGCCACGCTGGTCATTGCAAAGATGGATCGCCTGTCACGTAACGCGCACTTGGTCAGTTGCCTGTTAGAGAGCGGCGTGAACTTCATCGCATGTGACAACGAACATGCAACTCCGATGCTCATTCGTATCCTTGCAGCGGTGGCACAAGAAGAACGGGAGCAGATCGGCAAGCGGGTAAAATCGGCGTTACAGGCGGCCAAGGATCGTGGCGTTAAATTGGGTGGTGTTCAGCCTAGCCTACGCAAGCAGATCGATGAGTTTGACCAGCGCATTCACAAAGACATACAGAGCATCATGGAGTGCGGTCATATTTCCGCTACTGCTATTGCAAAGGCATTAAACGAACGCGCCATTGAGTCTCGGAAGGGCGGTAAATGGCAAGCCGTACAGGTTCAACGGCTGCTCAAGCGGATGGCTGCCCAATAGGGTGCATATCCCCCCCTTTGGCGCGCAAAAAACCTTATATGCGTGAAAACCGTTTGATATGATTTTGACAAACATTTCAGAGGATAGCCAACCCCCAATACTTAAGCGCACTTTCATTTTACTCTCGCATCGGTAAAATCCGATTCTATCACAAGTGGAGGAAAACATGGCGCGACGACCAAAGGAAGGTGACAAGGCGGTTGTGGAGGAAACGGTTTCGAAGACGGATGCCGAACTAAAGCGTCGTCGTTCTCAGCGCTCGTTCCCCGCCGCGACATTCGATGAGCCGCTAGATTTCGCAAAGTCAGTTTTTCGTATCGGCGGTGGTCTGCCTGTTAAGCGGTTAACACTGTTTGATCAACTCGGTAAATCTCCTGAGAGCGGCGCTTCGCGCCAGATGATTATCAATGCCGGAAAGTACGGACTGACAAAGGGCGGCGTGGCGGCTGATAACATCGAACTAACCACAGACGGGCTAAAGATCGTTGACGATCATTCCAGCCAAAGAGATAAAATACTTGCGCAGGTTAGACTCGCCATTGAGCAAGTTGAGCCATTTCAGAAATTATACGAACGGTTCGTCGGCAACAAACTACCTGCACACGCGGTACTCATCGATGCAGCCAAGGATTTAGGGATAGACGGCAGTCACGCACCTGAGGCTGTGGATACATTCATCGTCAATCTTCGTTTCGTGGGACTGTTGAAGACGCTCTCAGGTGCAGAGCGGATCGTGCCCCTCGACATGCTGTTGTCAGAAGCGCCCGCGACTTCCGCATCGTCTTCCATAAAGCCAGCAATTACCGCTGGAACAAGTGTGGTGACATCAGATCACGCTCAATTCGAAAGTACATGCTTCTATATTGCCCCGATTGGCGAAGACGGTTCTGAAACGCGAAAACACTCTGACCTCTTTCTCGGGACGATTATCGAGCCTGCGCTGGAGCCGTTTAGGCTTACAGTGGTGCGGGCGGACGCTATTGATCAGCCTGGAGTGATCACGAGACAGATCATTGACTACATAATGCGGTCGCGTCTCGTCATCGCGGACCTGTCGTTTCACAATCCCAACGTCTTCTATGAACTGGCTTTGCGACACGCAGTTAAACTGCCAATCGTACAGGTGATCAGAAGTTTTGAGAAAGTACCCTTCGACGTCAACCAAATGCGTACGATCCACATCGATACAAGCGATATCTACTCTTTCGCCCCGCGAATAGAATCTTATCGGTCAGAGGTCGCCAATCAGGTTAGGCGCGCTTTAGAGCCGGATCACGTAGTAGACACGCCCATCTCGATTTATTTTCCAAGTATGACCGTTTCACTTTGATGGAGACTACTTAAAAAGATTGCGTCGTGTTTCAAATCTTCGCTCGCCCTTTGATCCTACTGGAAACAGGAAGAGAGCAGCAGAGTAATTATGCGCTGCTGTAGATCGAAGGAACAAACGCAATGGCAGACGCACTGGACACCCTGAAAGCAGCAGCAACGACGGGCCGCGTAGGTGGCAATAATCCCCTGGACATTTTCTTCAACAAACTGGATGCGCAGGTCGCTTACGTTGCAGATGTCAAAGAGGGCAAGGCCATCAACAGCCGGTCGCTGTGGTTCCGCAAAGATGGTCCCGGTTACATCGTCCGTATTGGTCGCAATGCTTTCGAAATCGCTGGCAGCAAACTGTTCCGCGCTGCTGATCTTGATGGGGTGGTGACGATCCTGAACGCAGCAAAGGACGCGATCAAGGCTGACACCAAATTGCAGGATGCGATTGCTATTCACAGCATGGAGCGTAGCGAACGTTTGAAGGCCGGTCGCGCAAAGGGCAAAGCGAAGAAGTAAACAGTAGTCAATTTGCGCAAGTGGACTTGGCCTCGGCATTGCTGCCGAGGCCAATCATGATTCACTTAGGACACCTGCTTCGGAGAGGCGCTTTTTTGCGGCTGTAATGACGGCTTCATCAAATTGTTCTGGATGGCGTAGAGCGACGGCCTCGAAAGTGAGTTCAGGCATGCCGCGCTCGATAAGCATGAAGAACCCTTCGGAGGGCTTAGGTTTCATGATCAATGATTTGATGGCCTCCAGTTCACCGACCTCCTTAATTTTTGGCCTTGTCCGATTTAGACGGGTTGTTCTGCTACGCTCGGTAGACAGGGAATCCTCAAGAGCAAAAATGCTTTTCCAGACATCATAAGCAAGGGTTCCTGGCTTTTCCGACGGCAAGATAGCGTATCGCTTCAAGTCCGCAGCCAAGGCTATCTCGGGTTGGCCTAGCCTTCGCGCATTAATGGCAATCTGGCGCAACTTTTCTGGATCGTTAGTGGCTTCGATCATCTTCATCGCTCGTTCGATGTCATCTCTATTCATCGCGATCCTCACTTTATGATACTGGAAGAGACTGTATAAACTGAGATAAACGTTCCGCCTCACGGCCAGTTAAGTCTGCGGGTAGTTCGAACTGAATTTGAAGACCGGGGCGAAGGTGGAAACTGTGGCGAAGGCTTTCAACGTTTTCTGGGGTATTCAGCACCGGATCGCTTGGGTTCTCCAATGCTTCAATCGCTGAAACTATGCGCTCAACGTGTTGCGTGCCGACATTCGCGTTCTTTTTCATCAAATTATGGAGGAATGTGCCGCTAATTTTAAGTTTGTCACCAAGCGCTTGGTAGGACATTCCCGTGGTATCTTTGATTTTAGCCAGACGTGAAATAGTTTTGGCATTCAAAGGCCCGTTGGGGCCGTCTTGGAACTCAGTTGGATCGAACATCCTCTCTGTCTCCTCTATTCAGGATGACATAGAGATACATCAGTTTATGTTAGTTGTCAACTATCATTCACTAGAATATCACTGTCGATCTTTTATCTTCACTGGCCGCCACACGATCCGTTCCGGCACTCGGTCGAAGCCATCCGGTTCCAAATTGATCTCACATGCGCCGGGGTCGCACTGCTGGCACCTGAATTTGATTGTCCGATAATCTCTATGCCTGCCGTAGACTTTGGATAGATCGCTTGCAAAAGCCTTGGCCTGTCGCTTGCATTGTTTGCAAGTTGCGACAACCATCATGCGTTTCTCACTGGCATATCCAAGGCTTCTATCGGGCATGAGGCAAAATAGAACGCAACGAGAACATTCGCAACTGGATTCATGCGCAGCACTAGCGCTGCCCTATTGCCAGACCATGCCTCAGAGCAGTCAAGGAAGCGCGCGACGGGTAGGGCGCAAACGAACTGCTGCGGCAGCAAACCCGCTAGCGGAAGAGCCTCCTAAGGACTTTTTACTCCTGCTTGTCATACTCGATCACTTCGTATTCACTGAGTTCGAGCGGGAGTTCTCTTGCCTTTGCCAGACGGGTTAGCAAGTCGCTGTGGGTTACTGCAACATCGATCTCTTGTTTGGATGCTGCCTTGCTTAGAACATATGAAAGCATTGTCTCAATCGCTTTCACGCTCGACGCCTCGTTGTTTCCGTTCAAGGCAATATCCTCAAGTCGCTCGATCAGGTTCGGCAACTTGGAACGGATCGACGCCTTCAGCGCAGGATCGTCAACAGGTCGGCCCTTTGGATTTCCAGACTGACCTTTCTGAAACCCACCACGCTTGCGGCCTTCAATCTGCTTTTCAGTCATCGGGTATTTTCGCCCGCTTGGGCTTGTCGTCATCGGAGTGTTGCCCTCGATAAGTTTCTGCTCCGGTGGCACTTTCTTAAATTTGCGGGTCATTTGTAGTTCTCTCAATTTTTCTGCCGCCTACCTCGCGCACGAAACGGGCCGCGTATGTGTCGTCAACGAATTCCACCTCAAAGCCGTCTTCATCAATCTCGTAGATATCGAAATCCGCCTTCGGGATTTTCGTCTCAATCCAGCCTCCGTATTTGCGCTCGACAAATGCTTTCGTGGCTTCCAGCGCTGTGATTTTCGGATTGCTGACGATGATGTCTTCGATTGCTGTGCGTCGGTAATATCCGGGCAGGTCAACACGTAGCGTTGTTGCCATAGCGATTTCCTCTGTTTGTTAGGGTCTCCGCTATTTAACCAAAAACGCCTCAAATCAGGTGGTAATGACGCTTGAACCCGGTCCAAAATGGCCGGGTTTTTCGTTGCCACAAATAAATACTCATACAACTTACAATACCCGAAAGGACTGTATGAGTAACTATAAGAGGCCGTCCAAGGTCCAATTCACACCGCAACAGAAAGCGGTCATTGCCGCTTCAATAGGTATCTGGCGAACAGACATTGTTGCCTTTGCCGACGAACTGTTCGGCATCAAACTCACGCCTAAGCAGACAGAGATCGTAACAGCGTTCCGAGACAACAAACTCATCACCATTCGTGGCGGTGCTGGCTTCGGCAAGACGATGAGCATGGCGATCTTGCTCTGGTGGGCAATCATCACATTCGATGAAGTGCAAGTAACCGTCTTCGGCCCAAATGAAGCGCAGTTGAAGGGCGCGTTCTGGAACGAGGTGCTTTCCCTGCATACGCGCATGGACCCGATCATCGCTGATTTCTACGAGGCGACGGCCACAAAGGTTGAGCGCAAGAACGCATCAGCGAACTGCTTTGCCGAGTTTCGTCTGGCGAACAAAGACAATCCCGCTGGTGCGCGTGGTATTCACAAGCGCAATAACTTTCTCATCGTTGACGAGGCCACGGGTGTAGATCGCGATCTGTTCACCGACGCCTTCATGAACGTGATGAGCGATCCAAATCCAAAACTCTGCTTGGTCAGTAACCCGGATAAGATCGACAGTTTCTTTTACGACACCTTCTACGATGAGAACGTAAGCCCGAATTGGGTGAAGATACACGGCACCATGCGCGACGGTCCTTTTATGACCGACGCCAAGTACGAAGAAATCGCCCACAACTACGGCGGGGTCACCAGTCGCAAATATCGCGTTATGGCGCTGGGTGAATTTCCCACCAGCGACACAGACAGCCTTATCAGCAAGGAACTGATCGAAGCGGCGGTCAACAACACCGACGCAATTCCAAGCCCTGAGAAGAAAAAGTATTGGGGTCTTGATCCATCGGGGAAGGGCAAAGACAAAACCGTTCTCATGCGACGCCATGACAGCGTGGCAAGCATTCTTCGACAGTGGGACCAACTTGATACGGTGCAACTGGCAGAAGCCGTACTAGACGAGTACCAAAAGACACTGATCCATGATCGACCGGCCAGCATTTGCGTTGACGTTATCGGTATCGGCGCTGGTGTTGCAGACGCAATGGCGCGTCTTGGACTGCCCGTAACGAGGGTCACGGTTAGCAACAAACCCACGCGCAAGCCCAACCTCTATTACAATCTGCGTGATCAGTTGTGGGTCGAATGTCGCAACTGGTTTGCCGATGGAAACAAGTGCATTCCGAACGATCCGAACTTGATCGCAGAACTGCTTTCGCCACAGTTCGAAGAATTTCCCAAGTACAAAATCGAAGCGAAGAAAGACATGAGAAAGCGCTTGAAGCGTTCTCCTGACTACGCCGATGCGCTTTGCTTGACATTTTACCATAGCGAAACTGTTGGAGACAACACGTTTACAAGCCGACTGACTTACGAAAACGACTTCATGTACGAGTAAAACCGGCAATTCCAATAAATACAAATAGGTATTTCATGAAGTAATTTTCGAAAGTTGCAATGGCGAAACAAAAAGACATCAAAAACCTCTATGAAGCACATGGCGCTTTTAAAACATTCAAAACCAACGACACTGACGAAGCCCGACGCATAAACAGCGAAATATCGCAAAGCGTTTCTGACTGCATCAGTTTTGCAAATTCCACCCTGCAACAGCAGTGGGAAACGAACCTAAAGCAGTACATGCGTGCGCCGATGGCTGGCGACGAGAAGATCAAACGCCGTTCGAAATTTGTCAGCAATGACGTTCAGGAGCGCGTTGACTGGTTCACAAGCCAGACAGTCAGCATCTTCGAATCTCAGAAATCCGTCGTCACCTTCTCGCCCAACACCCTCGATGACCACGATAAGCAACTAGCAGAGCAACAGAACAAAGTTCTCAATTTCGTGTTGCGGGACAAAAACTCGCATGTTGCGACGATCACGCCTTGGTTCAAGAACTCCGCACTGTACGGCCTTGGCATCGTCAACGTGAGTTTCGATGAGGAAACCATAGAAGGCCGCTTAGAGGTTCTTCAAGCCGTTACCGACGAGCAGTTGGTTGATCTTCTGGATCAGCGCGAAGCCGGTTCGATGATCGTTTACGAGGCCGGCCCTGATTATCAGCAGGAACTTCCAGACGAATTGATGTCGCAGTTGGCACCCCTTGCGCAGCAGCAGGGATTGAACCCGGAAGCGCTCTTAGAGCAGGCAAAGCAAATGCTGCCTATGGTGCGCGATATTCCAATCCGCCGCATTAAGAAAACCCCCAGGTTCAAATTTACCGTAGTGGCAGTTGAGGATTTCATCGTTTCCAGAGATGCGGATTTTTGTCCTGAAACTGGCGGCGTCAACGCGCATGTTCAAGGTCATCGCGCGTACACGACCAAGCAAGAGTTGATCCAACGAGGCTTCAACAAGGAACTCGTCAACAGCATTTCCTATGCCAGTGAGAAAACCGATGGTGTCGCGCTGGAACGCTCTAGCATTGCCAACTTTGATCAAGGCCGCAGTCGCCGCAAGAACGATGTCAACGTGTACGAGATTTACACGTGCATGGCCCTGCATGACGAAGACACGCCGCGCTATTACCGCTTTACGCTGGCAGGCGATATCAACAACGATCCTGTCCTGTTGGGCTATGAAGAAACGTCTCGTTTCTTCCCATATGCGGCTCTCGTCCCATATCCGGTTCCCAATACCTTGTTTGGTCAGGGCGTAGCGGATCGCGTTTCCAACGAGCAGATTCAGATTTCAAAACTGACCCGCGCACAGATCGACAACATCCATAAGGTTCTCGATCCGACCCGCGTTATCAATCCCGCTGTGACCAACATCAACGATGCGATGAACCCGCAGGTTGGCAACACCATCCGAAGCGAAGACCCGCAAGCCGGTGTATCGTTTATCCAGACACCATTCGTGGCTCAGAATGCGGCCCCGATGATCGACGCGCTACGCACGCAGCAGGATGCAGCAACCGGCGTAGGCGCTAACATGGTTTCGCTAAGTGCGTCGGATCTAGCCGACGTGACGGCGACCGGTGTTAAGGAGCGCAAGAACTCGCAGCAGATGCTGATCGAGCATGTCTGCTACCAGTTCGCCAACACAGGCTATCGCTATCTTGCGAAGTGCATCATCGACCTTTGCGTGAACAAGCCAGACCTTGCGCAGCGTTACATTCAGAAACTCACCGACATGTTTGAGCCATTCACGATTGATGAGTGGGATGCAGACTTGGACGTATCGACCAACGTCGAATTCGGCCTGATGGACAAGGAGTACAAGAACCAGACGTTGATGAACGTGCTGAACTTGCAGATGCAGGCAATGCAGGTCAACGCGGCTACTCCGCAAAACATCTATTCCACGTTGGTCGATATCACCGAGAACTTGGGTCTACAGGACGTAGGCAACAAATTCACTGATCCGCAGACCGTTCCACCGGCGCCACCACAGCCGACCGAAGCGCAGGTTATCGCGCAGTCCGAGCAATTGAAGGCCGACTTGAAGGCCAAGGCAGACGCAGCCGAGCGCGAATTTGAGTGGAACAAGTTGCGCGTGGAGAACGATCTTGCCCGCGACCGCATGGCTCAAGACCTCGAATTGAAGAAGGCCGAGATCGAGGCGAAGTATCGCGCTCAGGTCGATATCGCACGCATTCAATCCGAACAGCAGCGAACCCGCAATGACGTGGATTACGCGATGATGCAGGCCGAAAACGCGTCTGCAATGCAGATGCAGCGTGCGCAGGCCTAGCAAGCAATGATGGCTCAACAGGCCGCAGCGCAGCAGGCTCCAATGCAGCCACAGGAGCCACAAATTTAAGGGGGAGAAATGACGAAACAGGAAATTATCGAGCGTGGCCGACTGGCCCATTCTCTACGCGAGTCCCACGCATACAAGACCATCAAAGACGCCATCCAGCGTGAGATTTTCGAGGCGTTCAAGAACACGTCTCAGATGAAGGCCGAACAGGTCGCGGATTTGCATTCGCAAGCCCGTAGCATCGGACTGATGGACAAATTCATCAACACCTACATCGATCTGGCCGTGCATGAGCAAGTCAGCGATGAAGACGAAGCATAATAAATAAGCGTTATCGCATAAATAAATTAGACAACAATTAGTTGGAGAACAAATGGATTACGAAACCAATACCCCGGATATCGGGACTGGATATTCAGAAGACCAAGCAACACTTGCAATTTCTTCTATTCTGGACAGAGAACAATCTACACCCGATGAAGCAATAGTAGAAACTGACGAACTACCAGTCGTGAGCGACGATCAAAGCGCCATAGAAGCAGCCGAAGAACAACCTGTACAGGATTCCGAAACTGACCAAGTGGAAGCGGAAGACGTTGTGGCCGACGAAAACGGCGAAGGTGAAGATCAAGCGACCGCACCCAAAATCGATGACTCGTACGAAATCGAAATGGACGGAAACAAGATCAACATTGGAGAACTCAAAAAGGGTTATCTGCGCCAAGACGACTATAGCCGAAAGACGCAAGAAGTGGCGCGTGTTCGTAAAGAACTGAACGCAGAAATTGCGACCGTAAGCCAGCGAAACAGCGGCCAACTTGAACAGATCAAGAAGATTGCCTTCGCTGAAATCAAGGCTGCTGCCGATATCGATTGGGACAAACTGTACAACGAAGACAGATACCTTTTCGCGGAGAAGCAAAAAGAAGTGCAGGAACATGCTGCGCGTGTTGGCCGTATTGTTGCGGACATCGATGCTCATGAATCTGCAAAGCGTGAAGCGCAAGCGAAACTGGACAAAGAGGCATTCGAACAAGGTGTCGAAGAATCTTACCGTTTCATGGCTCAGGAATACCCAGACGTATTCGGCACAAAAGAAACCGCTATCAAGGCGGGAACCGAATTGTTTGGATTCCTCACAAAGCAGATGGGCTTTCCAAGAGAGGAAGTACAGCAGATTGCTGACGGCAAACTTTTGAAGGTCGCATACATGGCAAGTCAGTACGAAAAACTGCTGGCTGAAAAGAATGCGAACCAGCAGAAGATCGTGAAAGCAAAGGCTGCATTACCTCAACAGACGAAGCCTGTAGCGCCAAAGCAGACCAACGCTGGACGACCTTCTGATTATTCCCGCGCACGAGATAGTTTCTTCTCTAATCCAAGCGATCTGGACGCAGCACAAGCATACATCAGTAAACTACTATAACGACCTAAGAAGTCGTTGCCACATAATAAAAAGGATAAAAATGGCGACTCTTTCAACTACATCGGTAACTCACGTTCGCGAAGACCTTGGTGATGTAATCAGCATTATCTCCCCTGAACAGACACCGTTCAAAACCTCCATCGGTAAAACGAAGGCTTCCAATACCTACCACGAAAACTTGCTTGACGAACTTGCTCCTGCGAACAAGGACAACGCTCGTGCAGAGGGCTTTGATGCTCTTGCTGCAAACAACACAGGTCCTAAGCGTGTTGGTAATGCGACACAGATTTTTGCTAAAGAAATGACTGTTCCAAATACGCTTGAGGCAGTTAAGACAGCAGGCACCAACAGTGAACTTTCCCGTCAGATCGCAAAGGCCGGTCGGGAAATCAATCGTGATACTGAGGCGGCTCTAGTTTCTGGCAATGCATCCGTAATCTCCGGTACACGCAAGTTGGCCGGCGCAGAAGCATGGATCAGCACAAACGTCATCGGCGGCGCTGGTCATGTCACACCCGGTTATGCTGGTGGTCTCGTGGCTGCTCCTACAGCGGGTACACCTTGGGAAATCACCGAAGAGAAGTTCAACGAACTTATCGAGAAGATTTTCATGGCTGGCGGCGATCCAGACCTAGTGATTGCACCGCCTTCGCTCAAGCAGGCGATTTCCAAGTTCAACGGTAATGGCACGAAGTTCCAGAATGCAGATTCCAAGGAAATCTTCGCAGGCGTTGATTACTACGTTTCGGACTTTGGCCGTCACAAGATCATTCCACACCGCTTCATGTCGGAGGATTGCGTCATCGCGTTCGACAAGTCCCTTTGGGCTGTTGCAACGCTTCGTAGCGTGAAGAAGACAGAACTTGCGGTTACTGGTGATTCCAGCAAGTACATGCTGACAACAGAAATTACACTAGAGTCCCGCAACGAAGCCGGTAACGGTAAGTTGGCAGACGTGGTCGCAAGTCTGTAATTAATGATGGGGGCTTTGAGCCCCCATTACTTTGCGTAGAAAAACGCTGTTCCGAATAAATATTATAACAACATTCGGGACGGCATATGGACGATATCAATTTTACAATTGGCGATGTGTTTGGAAACCAGACAACACTTGTTTGGGAAGACACAGAAGACGCTACTACTTATTTGCACCGTGAAGGCGACACCATCCGAATTGAACGTCGATGGAAGAACGTAAAGGCAGTTCTAGAGCGCAACGCACGAGAAGCAGCAGCATTCAGCAAAACAAACAAACTAGGTGATTTCGTCAAGTTGGGGACAATCCCGACTGGCCTGTTCTGGCAGTGGCAACGAGAGGGCATCACAGACGACCCAGACGCTCTTGCACGCCGCATGAACGATCCAGACTACGCAAAACTACGCGTCAACAATCTAAAAATCTAAGCGTGGAGAAGCGATGGCAATCACCGATTACAACAGCCTAATTGAAGCCGTAGAGGGATATACGCTCCGCTTTGACATGCCCGTTGGCACGTTCATCGGCCTAGCGGAGTCGAAGTTTCGACCAATCATCAGCCATTACGAGCAGGACAAGACGGTTGTTTTGCCGATTGTCGGCGGCAAGATCACATTACCCGCTGATTTTCTCGAAGCCCACTTCATCCGAGTGAACAACTACGACACACGTCAGATTTCGCTATATGGCGGTGAGCGTTATGCTGATGGGGTCGTGTACACGCAGGTTGGCCGTACATACGAGTTTGATGGCCCCGACGACATTAGCACTGCAAAACTCATCTACCGCGCTGAAATCCCCGCTCTTACAGAGGCTACGCCGACAAACTGGCTGATAGAGAAATTTCCAGAAGTTTATCTGCACGCGGTTCTCGGTCGCGCATATCGCTGGCTCAAAGACATGGAGGGTTTTGCGCTTGAAGAACAGTCATTCCAAGAGGCTGTTGCCCTTATAGCGCTCGACAATATCAAAGGCCGTTCGACCGCGAATGTGACCTCATATGGAGGGCATTAATGGTTATCGATCTTCCCTTGACCAGTTGGCTACCTGACAGCGCCGCGCTGAACAATCCTGGCCTTGTATTGGCGAAAAACTGCACGGCCTCTATTGGCCTCGCAAACGGCCAAGTCACATACAATCCAGTTAATCGCGCTAAATTGTTTTCCAGTGCAGTGCTGCCAGAGCCGCCGTTGGGCGTTTACGTCGGGTCGGACAAACTGAAGACCACGCATGTTTTCGCAGGCACGCAATCGGCCTTGCATAAATTCGATACGTCATCCCGCACGTGGAAGAACGTTTCTCGCAGCAGTTCGGCATACTCGACCACAGCGGAAGAAGCGTGGAATTTCATTCAGTACGGCGGTGCTGCAATCGCGACCAACTACAATGATTATCCACAATTGATGGTCATGGACCTTGGCTTGCGTTTCGACAATCTGACAACGTTGGTTCGCGGTCGTCACATCGCACAGCATCGCGGCTTCGTTCTATTGGCTGACACGTTCGATAGCCTTGACGGCGCGGTTCCTAATCGCGTTCGCTGGTCTGCATTGGATAACCCTTACGCATGGGACTTCTCTGCGAGTTCACAAGCGGATTTCCAAGACGTGCATGACGTAGGAGCGATCAACGGTATTGTAGTCGATGAAGACGTTTGGTTGCTGTGCGAAGACGCGATCATGCGTATGCACTACATTGGCACGCCGTGGATTTACCAGTTCGAAAACGCGATCAATGGCAAAGGCTGCGCGTTCTCAAAGTCGGTCGTTTCGGTCGATGGAGTGACCTATTTTCTCGATGACGACGGCTTCTACAGTTTCCAGAAGGGGCAATTAAAGCCAGTCGGCCTGGGCAAGGTCAACGACACGTTCTTTAAGATGTTCGACACGGCAAACGCATCCCGAATGACAGCGGTTGTCGATCCTAACAAGACACTCATCTACTGGACCTTCGCTAGCGTTGGTTCGATCAATGCGGAGCCAGACACAGTTTTTGCCTACAATTATGTGACCGGCGATTGGACCATGATCGAGGCAACCGTGCCGTTCTTATATCCAGCGAAAACACTCAGTTGGACAATCGACCAACTAGACGTGTTCGGCTCATTTGAGAACGTGCCAGCGTCTTTCGACAGCCCGCTTTGGGCCGGTGGCGGAAGCATCATTTGGGGAATGGATTTCCAAGGTCGTGTTTACACACTCACCGGGGAGCCGTTGGTTGCCGAGTTCAAGACCAAAGAAATGCAACTGACGCAGGGCAGTGGCAAGATGGACGTGGACATGGCGGTTGTTATGGGCGTGCGTCCGATCTTCGAAAACACTGGCACTGCAAGCGTTGCTGTCGGCTCAAAAGACCTACCCAACGGCTTTCTTGAGTTGGGCAATCATGCACCGACGCATCCGAAAACTGGCTGGTCATATCATCGCAAACGCGCCCGCTATCACCAGATCGACCTCAGACTTGACGGTGGTTGGGACAAGGCTTCGGCTTTGCAGATCGATTTCGTTCCATCTGGAGGTCGATAATGCGCCTGAACCCGATCAGCAACATCAGCGACCAGAACAATCTACGCACACTGATCAACATCATTGCGCGTCAGATCAGCGACAACACAGGCACGTTTACGGCTTCGACTGGCACAACAACGACTGTCACGAACAAACAAGTTTCCAGCGGCAGCAAGATTTTCATTACGCCGAGAAGTCAGGCAAGCGCAGATTCACGATGGTTCATTGTCAGCATTGGCAACGGATCGTTCGTCGTCGGCCACACGGCAAGCACAACAGCAAGAGCATTCGATTACATGATTACTGACATCACGTAACAGATTTGAGGTTTATGGATAGGGTCAAGCGTATAGACGATATTGAAGAACTAGTGCCGGAATTGATGAGAATTCGAGACTGGCTACTCCCGGCTCTTGAAGTCGATCCAAGCGGCAAAGACGAGTTCGACATCGTCTGCGAATTGGAAGAGAGACTTGCGTACCTGTATGTCGCAGAGCAGGCTTTTGCGATCATCAGTTTTCATAGAGATGAGGAAAAAGGCGATTTCTGCTGCTACCGATACACAGGTGGCGAAACGCATAAGTCGCTGCAAGTGATCCTAGATCATCAATACATGGTCGAGGCTTGGGCCAGAAAACTCGGCTTCAAATACATGGTTGTATTAGGGCGCAAAGGTTGGGGTCGCGCACTAAAACCATATGGATTTGTGAGAAGTCCGCAAGCCGACAACGAAAACGTGTTCGTCAAAAATTTGTAAAAATCATAATAAAAACAATAATAAGGTGATTTAAATGGGTGGCGCACCAAAAGAAACAAAAACAGTCGTCGAACCTTGGAGCGGTGCTAAAGGCCCACTACTCGACGTTTACAAGCAGTACGGTGAAGCCCTTGCTGCTGGTAAGCCTCAATACTACCAAGGCTCGACAATCGCACAACAGTCACAGGCGACCAAGGACGCGCAAGCGCAGGCTCTTGCAGAGGCTGGCGCTGCGAATGCTAACGGTTATCTCGGCAACGCCGCAGCGGTCACAAACAACATTACGAACACTGGCGGCTCAAACGCGCAGGCAATGGACACGCTCTCCAAATTGCAAGGCGGCGTAAACGTTGGATCGAACCCGACGAATGGCGCACTCGCTGGTCTGCTCGGTGGTCTAGCCGGTGGCAATGCTCCGGGTACTTCGACATACAACGCGCTGCAAACGGGTACTAATCCGGCCGTAGGTGCTGCTGGTGCTGTCTACGGCGCTGCTGCGAACGGGAGTAATCCCGGCTCGTCAAATCTCGCTGCAATGGCATCGGGAGCAGAGCGCGGCAACAATCCATACCTGAACCAGTCGGTTGCCAACGCAACGCAAAGCATCGCTGACCAACTCGGAAAGGTGCAGTTGCCGGGATTGCAAAGTCAGGCCGCAGCGCTTGGCCGTAGCGGCTCAAATGCGTTTGCTAGTCAAGTCAATGACGCCAACACGACAGCGGCCAACGCCATGTCCAAGGTGGCTACCGACATGTACGCAAACCAGTGGAACACTGACACGCAGAACATGCTCGGCGCAAATAATCAGGTTTCGAACAACTACAATTCGGACTTCCAGAACAAACTCAACGCCTCGACCAATCTGGGCAACTCGTATGCGCAGAACGCCAATACGCAGTTGGCAGCAGCCGGTGCGAACGATCAGAATTACCAGAACAAGTTTGCGAACCTCTTGAGTGGTCTTGGTCAAATGTCCAACAACCACAACAACGACGTGTCGAACCAACTTGCAAACGCTAGTCTACAGCAAAGCGCTGCAAACTCGGCAAATGCCGCAAGTGCGCAAACCGCACAAACGCAACTTGCTGCTGCTGGTCAGGCTGGCAACGCATATAACAACACGTTGCTTCCGGCAGAGACGATTGGTGCAGTTGGTGGTCAGCAAGATACCCGCGCGCAAGACGCCCTCAACGCTCTTATCGCGGAGTGGGATTTCAACCAGCAAATGCCGCTACAGCAGTTGGCTAACTACTCCAACATTCTCAACGGCGGCAATTATCAAACGCAGTCGTCGCAGACGACGGGCGGTAGAAATGGCCTGTCGCAAGCGCTTGGTGGCCTAAGCAGCATCGCTGGCCTGTTCACTGCCCTAAGTGACCGCAGAATGAAGGAAAACGTTAAATACTTGGGAGAGGCCCCAAGTGGTCACAAGATTTACGAATACAACTACATCGGTGAGGACCGTAAGTTCGTCGGCCCAATGGCACAGGATATCAAGGAAACTGACCCTGATTGCGTAATTGAACACAACGACAATCTCTTCATCACACACAATGTATTCGAAAGAATGGCAGGGTAATGATGGTAGATTTTCTCGATAAAATGGGCGCTAACGCAAGATCGTGGTTCAATGGGAAGCGCGAACTTACCGAGGAAGAAAAACGCCTTCTAGAAGAACAACGCATTCGTGATGAACAAGCAGCGGCTCAAAATGCCGCTGCAATCGACGCGCAGCGTGCGTCGACAATCTCCGGCGCAGCAAGTGGCAACCCTTTCGGCGGTCCAATGCTGTCTGTGGGAGCCGACCTAGATCCTGACTCTGTATTCGCCCGCGCTCTCACTGGAGCCCCCAATCCGAAGAGCGGCATGATCAACGGCTCATTTCCTCGTGTGGAAGAACCGCTTGAGGTCAAAGAACGAACTGTTGTCGGTCCAACAATGACCGCTTCCGTCGATCCACAGACAACATCAGCGGTTAATCCCGAGTCAGTATTTCCAAAAGCACCGAGCGCACCCGTCACAGAACCGCAGGGCAATGCTTTGTCTGGTTTCTGGGCAAAGTTGGGTGCTGATACCGACGAGAAGCGTCAAGCCGTGGGTATGTCATTAATGAAGGCCGGTGCGGCTATGATGGGCCATAGTTCGTATGATGGCAATTTTTGGGAAGCACTCGGCGCTGGTGTAACAGCCGGAACGGACGGCTATTCCGATACAATCCAGCAGCAGCAGAAAGACAAGATCACCAACGAAAAACTCTCTGCTGTGAAACGCGAGGAAGCCGTGAACGCGGAAGTCGCATCCATCATCAAGGCCAATCCGAATTGGGCTAGCGATCCTGTTCTGCGTAGTCGCATTGCAAGTTTGCAGGCTTCGATTGGTGATCTCACCGCAGCAACGAAGACCACAGACATTGCCAGCAACAAGCCTTACCAGTTCGACAAAACGTATTTCGACGCACAGGGCAATCAGTGGACGCAACGCAATAATCCGAATACCGGCTCTGTAGAGTACGTCAATGCAGCAGGCGAACGTTACGACCCGCAGAAGCACGGCCAATTGAGCCTGGAGTTTGCAAAGCGTGGTCAACGCGATTTCAAAAACGATCCAGTCGATCAGGCCGACCGCAAGGGCGAAGCAGCGCAGATCACAGCAGGGCAACGTTCAACGCGCAACATCACTCTCGCAGACGACATTGAAGACGCCGCTGAGATCCTTGAAGGTGGTATTGCTCCGGGAACTGGTGGCTTCAACGAGACGATGAAGCGCGTCGATTCGTACTTGGGCGGTACTGACGTTCTCAAGGGTAGCACTCGTGAGAAAATCGAATATTTGACACAGCAGCAGTTGGCGCAGGAAATCGAGACAATGCGCGGTCTAGGTCCAATGACGGATAAGGACTTGGACATGCTTCGCGGTCGTATTCTCTCCGGCAACCTTTCGCCTGAAGGCTTGCGCAGCATCGCACAGGAAATGCGCTTCATTCAGCGTTACGCGGGCGCGAAAACACGCGAATGGAATGCTTATCGTCGTGCAAATCCAGATGCGCCGTTCTTCGAATGGTCTGATCAGTACGATGTGACGAACTACAACAATTTCAAATCCGACAAGATCAACGGGCTGTCTGTTCGTGCTTACGAAGCGGAAAAGACGCGCCGTGAAAATGGTGGCGATCCTGCGCGGGTAGCACCAACAAACAATCTGCGTGAGGGACAGACAGGAAAGACCAAAGATGGTCGTCGTGTCGTTGTTCGCAATGGTCGTTGGGTTCCGTTTAACTGAGGGGAAGCAATGGCGCCAAGACTGAACAACAACGCATATTATTCATACAATTATCTACGTAAGAATTACGGACTAAACGATCATCAAGCAGCCGGTATCGTCGGCAACTTGATGGCTGAATCTTCATTCAACACAAGGGCCCGCAATCGTGGCGATGGCAGGGATGGCAGTGATTCCATCGGCATTGGTCAGTGGAATGGTGATCGAGCAAGAAACCTGCATTCGTTTGCTGCCAATCGCGGCACAACGGTTGATAACCTCGATACGCAGTTGGATTTCTACATGCACGAGGCAAACGGTTCAGAACGCCGTGCCGGTGACATGATCCGCAATGCACAGGACGTTAAGGCGGCGACAACGGGCGCTATCGCTTACGAGCGTCCAGCGGGCTTTTCATGGGACAATCCAACGGGCGGGCATAACTATGCGCTGCGCTTGTCGTATGCGAATGAGGTCATGGGCAATCCAAACCCAGACGCGACAGCACCAACACAAGTTGCTTCTGCTGAACCTGCACAAGCCCCGGCAAGCGCTGAGAAGGGACCAATGTTCCCCGGCCTTACGAACGCTATGACGAGCATGGGTGAAGCAATCGGCATTACCGGCTCCGGCAAAGACGGCGACCCTGTAAAGTTCATGGGTATGGAACTTGAAGGCGACAACGGATTGCAGTCGCATTTGACCGGCTTGGCAAAAGCATTCGGCGGTGATGAGCAGCAGCAAGCGGCTCCTGTTGTGATGGGTTCCGGCTCAAACGCTCCCGTTCAAGTCTCCTTCGATATCGCCAGCAGCGTGCCGAGTGTTGAGGACGAGAAGCGCAAGCGCATAGGTGGTCTAGGTGGATTTGGTGGGTTCACCAGTAGGAGAGTATAATGGCTTTGCGCCCAACAAAAAGAAAAGACGAGCGCGTAAACAGCATCATGTTCGGTGGCGTTGATCCTGTAGCGATCAACCCGGACGACGTTGTAATCGATCCAGCCGATGTCATCGTTGATGAGGTCGAAATAAATCCAGATGATGTCGTGATCGATGATGTTGTGCCTGATCTTGAAGGCATCAATCGTGAAGTTCCAGCCAGCGTTCGTTTTGAATTATCTGGCCTTGAAAGCCCGCAAGACAAACTAACTGCGCTTCGCAAGCACTTCCCGGATGCTCAAGCCGTTGGCGACAACTTCCTTATGACTGACCCGGAAACAGGTCAGCAGATGGTGTTCAATATCGAAGGTTGGATGCCATCGTGGGGCGATCTCACAGAGTTTGCACCGGAAGCACTAGGTATTGCCGGCGGTATGGGTGGCGCGGCTATCGCTGGTACTCTTGGTACCGCTCTAAGTCCTGTTGGCACGTTCGCTGCTGGTTCTGCCGGTGGTGGTGTAGGATATGCGGCGGCCAAGAATACTGCGCAGTCTTACATCAACGATTGGTATGGAAACACTGACACACGTAGCCTTGAGGATCAGGCCCTTGGTGTTGCTGGCGACGTGGCAATCGGTGCAGCCGGTGAAGGTGCAGGCCGTCTGGTTGCCGCTGGTGCGCGTGCCGTGGGTAAGCCGATTATTGATAAAGCCAGTGATGCTTTGTTTGGAATCAAAGCCCGCGTACTCGGTGGCACTGCTGATGACACAGCAGCAGCGGCGCAACGCCTTGCAGTGTTTGATGATCTAGGTGTTTCTCCAACGCCAGGCATGATTGCGCGTGGCGATACAGGTCTTCGTGAATTGGCCGCTTCTCGCACTCCCGGCCACACACAAGACGGTGTTCGTCGCGTTGAGGACCAACTAACAAACCAATGGGATAACGCGCTCGGTGGGCAATCTGGTGCGAATGCGCCATCACGCGGCGAGACAGGTCAGGTCATCAAAGACAGCGTAGAGCAATTCAGCAAGGATGCTTATGCGCAGACAAACCGCATGTACGATGAAGTTGGCGAACTTGCGGGCAGCACACCAGTGACAGGTGCAGCCGTTAAGGAGCATCTTGCAAAGATCAGCACTCGTTTCGACAGGGCAGGCACTTCCGAGAAATTAAACCTCGGCAAGACCTACGAGGGCGTGTTGGGTCAGACACGAGCGATTGTTGACGACATCAACAAAGGTGCGTCCTTCACCACGGTAAAAGAGGCCCGTACAGCGATCAACGCGCTCGCTCGTGATGCAGGAACACCAGCCGAAAAACGCATGTATGAGGAACTATCTTCGGCTCTCACCCGTGACATGGAAGATGCTGCTATCCGTAGCGGCGATGATGTTCTGGCTAAATGGAAAGCAGCAGATGCTCGTTACAAGCGCGTGATGAGCGACGACGATGTAATCTCGCGCCGAGCGATGGGCGAGATTCTAAACAAGGAATCTACTGAATCCGTCTACAATCTCGTGCAGTCGAGTACGAAAAACTCCACAGCGAAAATCACCCGCATCTTGGAGCAGGTTAAGGCCGGTGGCGGTGAAGCCGCAGCGCAGGAAGTGTTTCGCGGTGTCTTTGGTCGGTTAGGCATGAACAGCAAGGGTGTGTTCTCGGCTTCGACGCTCGTTCGTGACTGGAACAAGATGGCCCCCGAAGCACGCGACGCTTTCATGAATGTTGCCGGTGGTTCGCAGTTGAAGAACCAGATGAATCGACTTGCAAAAGCGTTTGCCGAGTTCGACGCTTACCAGACACAAAGGGGTCGTTTCACGCAAGGACTGGCACGAACAGTTGGCGCAAATGTTGAGCGTAGCGTGGGCAAACTTGGCACTGTTGGAGCCGTTGCACACACAGCCGCAACAGGCAATCCAGTCGGCCTTGCAACGCTTGGCATCTACAAGTTTGCGAACTTCGCGTTGGGCAAGAGCAAAGAAAGCATGTTCCACAACAGGCAGTTTGTTGAATGGCTTGCTGGTCTGCCACGCGCAACAAATCCGCAGCGCGAGATTTCGAAATTGCGGAAGATCGCAGACACCGTTGCTGGTCAAACAGTTCGCGCACAAATCCGAGATTATATCTCGCAACTCGAAAATGAATTTTAAAAATAACAAGGGAATAGAAGCGTGATCCGCTTAAATACCGAGTGCCAACAATACGATAAGAATAAGAAACAGGTATTATATGGTAGACATTTCACACTCCTCGTGGACCGAACGAGACGCAGATAACAATTCACCAAGCCCTAATGGCATCCAGACCGGATATGCGCCTACGACAGTCGGCCCCATTCTTTGGGCAACGAAAGGCGCGATCAAGCGTGAACGCAATCGCATCAACGCATTTTACACAGCGACCGGATCCGCAGCAGCACTGGTTCTGACGCTGCAAGTTGCGCCGGACGGCTTGAACAAGGGTGATCGATACGCCTTCTTTTCATCGCAGACGAACACCGGAGCGATGACGCTCAACATCAACGGTCTTGGTGCGAAGGCAATTCTGCAACAGGATGGTGCCGCGCTTAAAGCGGGCCAAATCGTTGCGAACACTGCGACCACAGTCATTTACGATGGCACGGCGTTTCGACTTGAAAACTACGTTAGCAATCCGAAATTCACAGGCACCCTCACAGTAGACGCTGTGGAAGCGACCACGTTTACGGGCGCGCATGTTGGCAACGGTAGCGCCCTCACTAATCTCAACGCTTCGCAGTTAACCGGCACAATTGCAGATGACCGTTTGCCGGTGACGATGATCGGCAAGACCTTTTCCAGTGCGGTGACAGTTAACGGAGCGCTTACAGCGACGACGCTAGTGGGTAATGGTGCGTCAGTGACAAATGTGAATGCTGTCACGCTCGCGGGATACACGCCAGCGACATTGCCAGTTTCGACAGCGGTTCAGACCACGATCAATGGTCTTGGCAACGCTTCAACGAAGAACTTTTTCTACGGCACAGCAGCCCCGGCTTCGAACTTTGGCGCTGATGGCGATGTTTATTTTAGGTACGAATAATGGGTGACACATACGTTCGAGTATCAGGCGTAGCGCGCAAGGTTGCCGACGCTTATCGCAAAGTCGGCGGCGTTTGGGTGCCAGCAACAGAACTTCACACTGTCGTTCCAGCGCTCAAGCAGTCTAGACAGGTGTTCAATGCAGAAGTGATCGTATCGGCGCAGGCCACTGGCTTGCAGAACATCAGGGACATTTTTAACACAGCACAAACCGGGCTTTGGGCGTCGACAAAGCGCAAGCGTCTGTTGGTCAATCAGTCTCGCGGTCCGCTGCTGATCGATTCCGACTTCGGTGGAGAACTTACTATCGAGGTTGTCGCTGGGGGTATTATATCCGGTAACGGTGGCGCTGGATCAAACTCACTTGGGATTGCTGGTGCAGCCGGTGGTGCTGCAATCAATGTTGCCTCCAGCGTCACTAGAAAAGCACTGCTTATTAACAATGGCATCATTCGTGGCGGTGGTGGTGGCGGTGGTAAGGGCGGGACCGGCGGTCAAGGCGGTGGTGGTGCGTATGGTTACACTGCTCAAGAAGGCCCAGCCTACGACCAAAATTCGTATAGGTTTGCGCTGACTTATTATTATAACAACTACAATGGGGCAGTTTCTTACGTCGGCGGTGACGTATATTGGGGCGGCGGTCTAATTGGCGGCGTAGGCGAAAATCAAACGGCGATCGGTAACGTTGGTTTTACGTACTACAGACACTCTTTCGTCACTTCACGGCTTCTCGGCCAAGATTCAAACGGCTCATACACCCAATCTCTATTTCAGGTTTATCGCCAATGGACCGCTATGGCCTATACAAGCGGGGGCGCGGGTGGCGCAGGCGGCAATGGTGGCCGTGGCATCGGATGGGACGGCGCTAGAGCAAACGGCGCTGGTGGCGCTGGTGGTGCAGCAGGGGGTCAAAACGCTGGTACTGGTGGCACAGGTGGTGTTGGCGGCAACGGCGGTGATTGGGGCGCGGCAGCGTCTAACGCAGCGGTCGGTAACACGGGTGGAGCCGGTAACAACGGTGGCGGTGCTGGTGGGGGTGCAGGAAGCGCTTCTGGGGCAGGTGGCCGCGCAGTGTTAGGTTATTCACGTTTGCACTACGAAGGCTCGGGTTCGCTAATCGGCGGGACAGTATGAGTTTGCCAGTGCTGGCTGATCAATATCGGGGGCTCAGGGGACGGAAACGATAACTTTGGCCAGTTGGACACAAAAGGGACCAAAGTGATTAGCCAGCACTGGCTTGTCACGTTACCGGTGAGGGCTCGATGACCGTCATCGCGATGTGATGACAGTCGAATAAGGTTCTAAATGCAAATTTGTTCCGCTACTTCGCCCTATCATTGACCAATACATCAGCAATTTTTCTACGCTCCACAACGTCCTCGAAATGATCGAAACCGCTGATGTTTATGAACGGATCGATGCTCGGTCCTCGTGATATGATCTCACGCGCATTTTCAAAGTCTGGCTTGCCGTTCTCGTCACGCTCAGCAAACAGCACAGGGCGTCCTTGCTTATCGATTTCAGGTACGAGGTCGTATTGATTTATAATGTTGCCCTTGCGGTCGAACATGTAGCCACGAAGCCCACCTGCGATGCCAACCATCACTGTTTTTTCTTCGAAGTTGATCGACATGGCTGAAATGAAACGCTTGAGCAGTCTCGCTACTCGTGCGCGGCTCTCGTAAACTACGTCTGGATCGTCAGAGGTCCACTTTAAGCGCTCCTGTTCCATACGTTCCGCAGCACTCGTCATTTCCTTGCGATGCGTATCTAGTGTCGCAAGTTCTTCGTTCAACTCGCGAATCCTAGCGTTTGCCTGCTCTCGTTCTTGTCGAACCGGCTTGAGGCGGGCCATGATGTTTTTGCGATCTTCGTCGTCATCGGCCATTTCGATAAACGCCATCAGATTATCGTACTGCCGCGCTGCCTTCTTGGCATTTTGCTCAGTTAATTCGATTGCTTTCAGAATTTGGTCACGGCTTTTATCGTCAGTACCTCCACGCTCAAAATCTGGATCGAGGATCGTCAGGTGCTTGAATATTGCCTCTTCCAGAACATCGTATCGATACAGGCCGCTGGATTTTTCACATGTGCCGGTTCGCGAAAAATTATCGCAATACAGGTAGTGCTTTTTCCCGCCAGTGCGCAGACGAAGCGAACTCCCACAGTGCTGGCAAGTAATCTGGCCTGAAAAGAGATTGGTGATGCGATTGCCCTTGTGACGCCCACGGCCAAACGAGATGCGAAGACCTCTTTGCACACGCCAGAACAGTTCTTCACTTACGACAGCCGGATAGTAGTTTTTGATCGGCTCTCCAAATGGTCGTCTTTCACCTTCAATGACATGCGTTGGCTGGTACGTTCCAATACAGACTTCATCGCGAATTATCCTGCCAACGTTTGCCTGAAACCACTGCCCCTTTCCTCGGAACGTTGGCACACCCTCGCGATTGAGCCGCTGCGCAATCGTCACCTGGCCTATACCGCTGTCGGCAAGTTCGAAGATGCGTTGAACGGCAGCAGCATGGCTGTTCAGTTTGAACTCCCATTTTTCATGACCGACTTTCACCGCCTCGATCCAGCCATTTGTCATAGGATGAAAGCGACCGATTCCGTTGGCGGCATTAGTGCGTCGGTTCTCCGCAACTGCCCTGAGTCGTTTGCTCTTTGTCTCGCTCTCTTCGTGAGCGCGGGCCATAACAGTTAAGGAGATAATCAGTTGGGTGAAATTTGCATCCACTGTCGCTTTGGAATAGACTTGATTGTCCGCAAGAGTAACGATCACAATGTCAGAGTTGATCAACTCCATGAACGGCACAAGAGCCGTTCTGACCTGTTGGCGGCTGATACGGTCGAGGCTTTCAACGAGTAGATAACTGCCTGCTTTGATCTTCCCCTGTTTCGCTGCGTCTAGAAACTGGCCAAAACGACCTTCGGTTAAGTTGGCGCCAGTCCAAGCGCTGACGCCCTTATCCGCGAAAGTTGTTTCCTCATCCAGTCGGAGGCCATGTCGTTCCGCATACTGCTTGGAGAGTTCAAGTTGCCGCCGCAGGCTGTCGCCTTTGATTTGGCGCTTCGAACTCATACGAATGTACGAGTACGCGACAGGCCGTAGATCAATTTCACTCATTCCCAAACCTTTCCTCTTGCACGACGCCACGCACTGAGGCTTATGTTCCTTTGAGCATCATCACTATGCGCGAAACGTTTAGGAATGTTGTAAAATTAGCAATGCGTTTTGCCATTGCTAGGACATATATGGTGAATATTGCCATTCCCCGACTGAAGACGGGAATTCGAGGACTAGCCTTGCCACAGACTTTCAAATCGCCAACCGCCGCCCGCCGGCTTTCCGCAGCCATTGCCATCATCACCGCAGGCGTCGTCGCTGCTGCCCCTGTGGCCAATGCCAATCCGAAAATGGTGATCGATGTCAAAACCGGTAAGGTGATCTCGCATCAGGAAGCCTTCCGCAAATGGTATCCCGCGTCGCTGACCAAGCTGATGACCGCCTATATCGCATTCTCGCAGATGAAGGCCGGCAAGATCAGCCCGCAAACCGAAGTGGTGATGAGCAAGAAGGCCGCGGACCAGCCCGCCTCCAAGATGTATTTCAAGCCTGGCCAGAAGCTGACGATGGACAGCGCGCTCAAGCTGCTGCTGATCAAGTCCGCCAACGACATTGCGGTTGCGATTGCCGAGACCATCGGCGGCAACACTGATAACTTCGTAGCGCAGATGAATGCGCAGGCGCAACGCCTCGGCATGAATTCCACGCATTACGTGAACCCCAACGGCCTGCCAGGCAAAGGCCAGTACACGACGGCCCGCGACCTCGCGCTGCTGGCCCTGATCATCAAACGCGAATTCCCCGAATATGCCCATTATTTCTCGCTTGAGGGCGTTACCACGGGCAAGAAGAATTACGCCAATTTCAACATGCTCGTCGGTCGCTTCGATGGTGCCGATGGCATGAAGACCGGCTTTATCTGCGCTTCCGGGTTCAACCAGGTGGCATCGGCCGTGCGCAACGGCCGCTCCATCATCACCGTGGTGCTGGGGGCCGATAGTCTGGCGGGTCGTACCGATCAGTCGGCCGATCTTTTGCAGATGGGCCTGACGTCTCCTTCCGGTCAGGGTGTTTCGCTTGCCTCGCTTGCCCCCTATGGTGATACCGCCGAGGTCAACGATATCAGCGCCGAAATCTGCAACCCGAAGGCGGCCAAAATCCGCAGTGAGGGACGCGACGAAGCAGGCCGCATGGTCATCCATTCGCCCTATGTGCAGGAAATGACCCGCCCGCCGGAATATTCCTTCGCCGGTCTTATACCGGGCAGCGAGACGGTCGCGGTTAATGCGCCCAAAGGCGCGGCCGCAAAGGGGCAGTTGGCGAACGTCCCGATCCCGATCCCAAGGCCCACATTCTGACGGACGGGCGAAGGCGCCGGCACAGGTCTGTCGGCTACCATGCCATTTGGCTATTCGCAGGTCGATCATGTTATGATATTACAGTGTCGCTTGCGGCTGCCAGCCTCGGGCGATTTGTTTTAGCTTTACGCCGTTGCGGGTTTTGCGTCCTGAACTGACGTCCCCAAAGCGGCAATCAACATATAGGCCAGACATGTCTCGCGATCGTATCCCGGTCTCCATTATCACCGGATTTCTCGGCGCCGGAAAATCGACTCTGCTCAATCGGCTCCTCAAGGATCCTGACATGAGCGACGCGGCGATCATCATCAATGAATTCGGCGATGTCAGCATCGATCACATGCTGGTCGAAAGCGCGGGCGAGGGCATCATAGAACTGGCGGAAGGATGCCTTTGCTGCACCGTGCGCGGTGAGCTGGTGGACACGCTGGCGGAACTGATGGACGGTATCCAGACCGGCAAGCTGAAGCCGGTGACGCGTGTGGTCATCGAAACGACCGGCCTTGCCGATCCTGCTCCCGTCATGCAGTCGGTCATGGGTAACCCGGTCATTGCGCAAAATTTCGTGCTTGTTGGCATGGTCACTGTGGTGGATGCCGTGAACGGCCTCTCCACGCTCGACAATCATCAGGAAGCTGTAAAACAGGTGGCTGTGGCCGATCGTCTGGTGGTGACCAAACGTGCGCTGGCCGGTGACGCCGCGATTGCGGCATTGACGACCCGCCTACAGGCGCTCAATCCGCGCGCGATAATCGAGGACGGCGACAAAACCGACTGGAGCGCAGCTGGTCTGCTCGATAATGGCCTTTACGATGCCGGCAGCAAGACCGCCGATGTTAGCCGTTGGCTAGGCGAAGAGGCGCTGCACGATCACCACCACCATGATCATGCCCACGACCATCATCATCATCATGACCACGATGATCACCATCATGGCCACGACGTGAACCGCCACGATGCATCCATTCGTTCCTTTTCCATCATTCACGACGAGCCGATAAGCCCAATGGCCATCGACATGTTCGTGGATTTGCTGCGCTCGGCGCATGGTGAAAAGCTTCTGCGCATGAAGGCGATTGTGAAGCTCACGGACAATCCGGGCAGGCCATTGGTGCTCCATGGCGTGCAGACGATTTTTCACGCGCCGGAGCGTCTTTCCGCCTGGCCGGACCCCGCCGATCAGCGCACGCGCATGGTGCTGATTACGAAGGATTTGCCGGAGGCTTTCGTCAAGGACCTCTTCGCTGCCTTTGCCAGCGCTCCGGGTATCGATCGCCCCGACGGGCAGGCGCTGACGGATAATCCTTTGGCGATATCGGGCTTCCGGTTTTAGGTCGCGCGACCGCGTCAAAAGGCGTCCTGCCCGCCCTTCACAATCCGAAACCGATGGCCCTTATCCAGCGCCGTCGTCTCCACCAGACGATGCCCATCCTCATTGCACATATGCGCAATATCGATCACCGCCAAAGGATCGGTCGTCTCGACGGTGAGAACATCCCCCGTTTTCAGCGTTGCGAGCTTCTTGCGGCTTCTCAAAACCGGAAGGGGGCATTTAAGCCCCCTCAAATCATAGACGATATCGTTCGTCGCGGTCATTCCTTGGCCCAGAACTTCCAGAACGGCTTCTTTTCGGGTGCTTCCGGCGCCGGGGCACCCGAATAGGCAAGTGGGTTCAAGGCTGGCACCGGAACGCTCTGGGCAGAAGCGCCAGTCTGGCCGGCTGCTGCAGGCGTAGCCGAGGCAACCATTGTCGGGGCAGCAGGGGCGGGATTCGATTGCGGCGCCGTGGCCGGTTGGGTAGCGGAAGGACGAGGGCCACGCAGCGCCGAGGCGGTTGCGGTGGTCGCTGGCGAAGACGACGTCACCTGCTGCGCCTTCTTCTCCATCAGCGCGGCATATTCCGTTTCCTTCATCAACTTGCCGGCCTTCAGCGCCGAGCCGGTCGGGGCATAGGCGGGTTCGCGGCCTTTGCGCTTTTCCGCCACCAGCGCCTTGCGCTCGGCTTCGCTCGGGTCGTACCAAGCCATGCCTTCATATTTCTTCATCGCCTTTTCATAGGCGAGATCGTAGGTCTTCTCATAGCTCGAAAGCGCGCTCACGAGCGCGGGCGGTGTGCTCATTGGCGGGCACTGGGCCGATGCGTTGAAGCTGCCGCCTTCGGTTTGCTGGTTGAAGACGTATTTCTTCTCGCAGACATTCACTTCGGGCGGACGTTTGGTGACTTCGAAATTGTCGTAGCCGACCTTCAGCATCTTCCAGAATTCGAGGTGCTCGCTCTTGCGATGACGGGCCATGTTTTCCGCCGTCATGCGGAAAGGAAATGCCTGCAGCTGAACCGTCTTCTGGCCGCCCTTGAAGGCATCGCGGGCAAAACCGTAGATTTCCAGAATCTGCGCATCCGTCATCGAATAGCAGCCTGACGATGAGCAGGCGCCGTGGATCATCAGATTGGTGCCGTTGCGGCCATTGGCAGCGTCGTAGCGGTTCGGGAAGCCGGTATTGATGGCGAGATAATATTTCGAATTCGGGTTCAGATGCGCGGGGGTGAGGTTGTAGAAACCTTCGGGCGCCTGCCGGTCGCCTTCTTTTACCTTGGGGCCGAGTTTTCCAGACCATGCACAGATTTGGTATTCGGCAATCTTGTCAAAACGGTTGTCGCGCTTGGCCTTCCAGATTTCGAGCGCACCTTCTTCCTTGAAGATGCGGATCATGATCGGCGATGTGCGGTCCATGCCCTTCTTGTCGATCTCGGCCAGAATGGACGGAGACAGTGGGTAATCGACCTTGTTCTTGATGTGCGACACATCCCGCTCGACGGTTTCGAGCGTGTCGTTGCATCCGGCAAGAACGAGCGCGGTACAGGCAAGAAGTGCAAAATGTGTCAAACGCATGATCTGATCCGAAAGACGATGGCACGAATTGACGGCAGTTCTATACCGTTCCGTGTGCAATTTAAATACGGTATTAACCGTTTACATCTTCTTAACTGAAATCGGATCCGCCCCCGCGGCCGCCGATCCATCTTTTGATGTGACCGGACTATGGCCGAGTTGGGGCGATAGCAGCGGAAATTAAGGCCGGAGTCAAATTGTTCTGGCTTCCCTTCGAGCCGCCAAAACAATCTGACTCTTTCTATAGACGCATTTTCCGGACGTAAAACCGCTGTGCACTTTTACTGGAAATGGTC
>NZ_JBQYSN010000012.1:0-80294 GCF_052686535.1 Agrobacterium sp. DKPNP3
GGCCGAGGCGCAGGCCTTCGTCGCGTGGCGCGACAACGTTTGGTCCTACGCTTACGGCGAATTGGCAAAGGTGCAGGCTGGGCAGCGCGAGCAGCCGACCGTCGATGAATTTCTTGCCGAGATCGCGCCGATTGCTTGGCCGGCTGTTTGAGCAAAAAAAGCCCGCCACCTGGCGGGATGGCGGGCTTACGCTTAGGCGTTAATTTGCAACGCCGCTGCATTCTCTGATGCCTGTTCTTGGCATTCGTGTCGTTGGAATAGAAGATAGCGCAGATAGGTTGCGCAAAGCTTACGTCTTAACGGCAACTATTAGCTTTCAAAACTAAAAGAGGCCCGTCGCTCCGCCAAGCGCCAGGTCCTCAATACCGCAGCCTGTTTCAGGGGACATGCGGCGCATTCTTATTGGCGACCATTCGGAGCGCCGTCAATCAACAATCAGGAGAACATCATGGCTCGGGAAACGCTTCCCGTCGCTCTCGACCTTATGTTTGGTCACGAGGGTGGCTACGTGAATTCGAAAACGGATCGGGGCGGCCCGACCAAATTCGGCATCACTCACAAGACGCTTGCGGCTCATCGTGGCGTTGCATCTGTCACGGCCGAACAGGTCAAGGCTATGACGCGCGAGGAAGCCACGGAAATCTATCGCCGGTCCTACTGGACACAGAGTGGCGGTGATCTGCTGCCGAAGGGCCTCGATTACGCTGCGTTTGACTTTGGCGTGAACTCTGGACCTTCAACCGCGGTCCGCCGCTTGCAGAAGGTCCTTGGCATTCGCGAGGATGGCGTCGTTGGCGAACAGACCGTGGCGGCCGTCAAGGCGTACCCTGGCGGTATTGCCAAGCTCATTCACGCTTACTGCGACGAGCGCATGGCCTATCTCCGCAGCCTGACGAACGCAAAGACCGGCTTCCCGGTCAATGGCCGTGGTTGGACGATCCGTGTCACCGGCAAGGATCCGAAAGGCCAGTGGGCCGATCAGCTCGGCGTCGTCGGTAATGCTGTTCGCCTGGCTACACTCAGCGCCAATATGGTCAAGGACGTGAAGGTGCCAGAGGAAGGTAAGGCGAAAGCCGACGTTCGTGATACCGGCCTCATTGAGGTTATCAAGAAGCCGGAGGCATGGGGACCGCTTGGCGGCTTCTTGTCTGCGGCTGGCGCAATCTTTGCCGGATCTGGCCCGGTGCAGTGGGCGCTCGCGGCATTGATGATCGGCGGGGGCATCCTCGGCTTCATCTATCTGGTCAAGCGGGTGAGGGCGGCATGATGGTCTTTCTCACCGCGCTATGGTCGCGCCTTTCTGGCTATCTAGCCGCAATTGGTACGGCGCTCGCGATCATCGCGGGCGTCTTTTTGTATGGCCAGAGGGCAGGGCGCTCCGCGGCAAAAGACGAACAGGCCGCAGCAAATGCCAAGGCCATCAAGAAGGCCGGGGATGTCGAAAATGAAATCAGGAATCTGGATGACGCTGGCGTTGACGACGCTCTTGGCAAGTGGATGCGCGACAAGCGGTAGCTACTGCGACATCGCGCGCCCGGTGCGTCCATCTGTCGACGACCAGATGAGCAGCGAAACCAAGCGGCAAATCCTTGCTGAAAATGAGAAGCTGATGAAGCTTTGCGGGGTGAAGCCATGACCGGCGCCGAGATCATGGCTGTTGGCGGCTTCTTCGTTCTGCTCTTCGGCTTTTTCTTCGGCCTGTGGAAGTACGTCGATGCGAAGATCAGCGCCGCAAAGACCGAGGCGGCTGGCGCAGCGGCTGCCGCCCAGGCGCTGGCCTCACTGGCAAGGGAAGAGCTCGCTGCGCACCGTTTACATGTGGCCGAAACCTACGTTTCCAAATCCGGCCTGCGAGAGCAGACAGAGCAGATCATGGGCGCGATTGGGGCCGTAAAGGATGCCGTCGACAAAATGACGTTGCGTGTCGATCGGATTGTCGAAAATCAGTCGAAGCCGCGCACGACGCGGGGAGGGTAGAAACAAAATAGCCCGGCACTTTGGCCGGGCTTTTTGTGTTTATGGACGGCTATCAGAACTTTACGCCGAGGCCGACGCGGATAGCGTGCTGATCGATATCAGAGTTGATCGTGCCGCCACCGAGGCTGCCGAAGTCGAACGTCTTATCGCCGAAGTCAGTGTAGCGATATTCCACGCGGGCGAACACGTTGTCCGTGAAAGCATAATCAAGTCCAACGCCGAGGGTGTAGCCGTTGAACGTTTCTTTCTCTTCACCGAAGCCCGCTACGTCCGCATAGCCGCGAGCATAAGCCCAGCCGGCAGTACCGTATACGAGAGCGCGGTCAAAGGCGTAGCCAACGCGGCCGCGTACCGAACCCTGCCAGTCGAAGCCGTAGTTGAGAGCGCCGCCGAATGCAGTGTTGTCTGCCCAGTTCTTGTCGAAATCAGCCTCGAGACCGACAACCCAGCTGTTGCCGAAATCATAGTTGTAACCAACAAAGCCGCCGAGGATACCGCCGTCGAAATCTTCCGAGAAGGAACCTGCGGTGCCGCTAATCTCTACGTCCTGGTTGTTCCAGTTGTAGCCACCCTGAACACCGAGGGTGAAGCCAGTCCAGCTGAATACTGGTGCCACATCAGCAACAGGCGCTGCGGGTACTTCAGAAACCGCGTCAGCAGCCATAGCAGTTGATGCTGCCAGAACAAAAGCTAGGGTCGCGAGTGTCTTTTTCATTGTCTGAACTCCTAAATTTGAGGCTCAAATAAATAATATTTCGACGTAACATGCTGTAGCGCATGGGCAACACTCGCAACCCAAGCGTATTCGAGGTAGGATCTTGCTTCCTATGGATGCCGAAATCACGCGGATGTGTATCGTTTCTGGTGGACACCCGGAGAAGTACTGCTCTTACGGTTAGTCTCGCTGTCCTTTAGCATGACCCAATGATCTACCCGAAGACGCCCGCCAGGCCTTCGTTGTCGTCGCTCACGAAGCCGATCTGCTGGTCATTCATATGATGATGGAGCCGATTTTGCCGGCGTGTCCGCCTGCGCGGTGAGGTCGCCTTGAAGATATCCCGCTGCGGATGATGCAAGCAAAAAGAAACCCGCCGGAGCGGGTCTCGAGTCGGACTAAACCACAATGTTTCGGACCTGCCAACGCAGATAGAACCTAAGATATGGGTCTGCGATGCTGATCTCGCGGCTATCTTCATCCCAGTCAATTGCTGACGATAAGCCGCCTTTCAATGAGATGGATGCCAAATGTTTGAGCGCTGATGTAATTTCATGTTTTTGCGGCATCATCTCGGTCAGCAGTGAGCTCAGTTTTGACCTCAAATCTTCATACGAGATTGTCGGTGTAGGACCCGTTTCCGCAATTGCGAGAAGCGTTGCCTCGTAGATATCAGCTTCCCCACCCTGTTTTAGTGGCCTCTTCAGCCGCTCCTTTCGCGCTTGCGGACCGGTGACGAGCTTTTGATAAATTGGCAGGCCCGCGTCTTTAGCTATGCGGGTGAACATTTCCTTTAGATCGTAAGATTCTGGGATGTGGTGATGGCGAATTAGCGGTGGTTTCTCGACCTCATTGTCAAAGCAAATTTCCCAGCAGAATTTCTGCATCAAGAAGGGAGACGACTGGCTCTCCTCTACGATGGTATTTATGATCGCCTCAGGGCAATCGACCTTCAACTCGGTAAACCCTAGCCTAGCAATTTTTTCGAGTTCGTCATTTTTCCATTCTGGTAAAGTCACGGATATAAACCGGCCTGTTAATTCCGATTCAGCCGATATAGCGTCGAAAACACGATGGGCAACCGATAGCAGAAGAACCTTCAAGCCATTGAATATTGAACCTTTCAGATTTCTAACAATCTCCGTTCGCGCATCGGAACTGATGTAATGAAAATCGTCAATGACGAGAATAATGTTTCGCCTTTGCATCGCCTGAAGCGACTCAGACATACCGTCGACTTTATGTGTTTGCCCGTTAGTATTGCTGGAAAGCCTAGACCCAGTGGCCGTAACGACGACGGCATTGACTTCGCCTTCCACAGTGTATTCGGTCCCTGCCTCCGATGACCGTTCCACTGGAATGTTCAGTTCCGATGCGATTTTATCCCAGAGTGATTGCGCATCTTTTACTTGGCCGCCGTCGATCCAGATGTATTCACGTTCACCAAGCATTTTTTTGCATAGCACGGTCTTACCTGTCTTGGTTGGACCTGCGAGAGAAACGATCTGGTTCGGTGTAGCAATCGCCCTTGCCAGACTTTTTTCGACATGTAGTTCCTGACGATCGACGTAAGTTACAGTTGGCTGCCCACCGGCAATAAAAATTTGATCCCGATGCATGTTCCCCTACCGCGCCTGCCGCGCATCATGATTGAAAAAATCCGCTTGCACGTCGCGCGCCCCGCTCTTGTTTCTTGCGCGCCGCGCGCGCCGCTACCGTCTCTTCACCTCGTCCTGCGTCATCTATGGCAATGATAGTCGCCGCGCTTCCGATCATTATGGCAGCCGTTCTTGTCCAAGCCCCCACCATGCGCATATGCATTCAACGCGGACGCAGCGAGCAAGGCCGCGGCCAAAGCCAACCTGAATATTTTCATTGAAGAATCCCCATTCCCAGATGGCGCGAGAAAAACACGCAGTGAGATTGGAGTCGAGTCTACTCAACTAGAATTTTTATTAGGAAGGCCGATTACGCCACTGAAAACGTCACCAGCCCTATGAGGAACAATATAACAAGCGGAACCATCACTCGGCGTACTTTCCGCTCAGTCTCATTTTTCGGGTTGTTGGCGCCTCCGAACAAGCTTCCCAAGAGAGACTCAATAAAGCACCCAAGCATTGTAAACCTTTTCAACGCGTTTCATTCTGCTTCTTCACTTCGTCCCGTTTCATCGATCCCCTGATGCTGACATATGCGTGGCACAGTAGCGATACGAAAAATCCTACGAAGACCAGCGACGAGTAGCCTAACATCCGATTTGAAACGTTGTGCCAGCCTGCAAGCAAGGCGCCTGCGTGAAGCAGCATCAAAACCAGGAAGGCGATTTGAAAGCACACCGCTGCTTTCCAGAATCCTGATGTCTCAGCGATGTAACGTCTCAGCCAAGATGAGCCACTTTTCGGCCCATCAGTTTCCCCTGTCGGCTGTGACATTGCTTGCTGCTCCCATTTCACACCTCCGGATCCACCCAGAATAGTTAATCTCCCACCACCTTCAAATCCGGCGGCGCGCCTTCTGCCCTAAACGTCCGGATATCGAACTGCTTCATATCTCCGCGTGACGTCAGCATCGTCAGCTCCATGATTTCCACATCGAGGCCACTCTTGTGAAGATCCCTCACGGCGTCGTTCAACTGGCGCAGGGCCATGGACAGGCGCTGCTTTGCGTCTTTCTGTCGAGTGATACGAGTGATCATCTGGGCGACTCCTTGTGCGGATAGTGCTCCCAGCAATGCCAGGATGACTTTTCAACTTTGTTTCGGCTAAAGCCGAAGCCACCCCATTTACGACACCCCGGATGCTCACACCAGTGATTCTCGTGGATGCCGTCGCCGGCCTTGTTGGTCTGGTCGCTCATAGCAAGGAACCTTGCTCTTTCTGCTCCTCGACGGGCAGCAGCACAAGCCCTTCGTCAGGCAATGGGCGTTGTAGCGCCTTGGCTTCCTCCCATGGCGCAGTCAGCCACGTTTCCACTTCATCTTTGCTAGTCAGTATGACCGGCATCGCCTTCGGGTGGATCGGCTTCACAATGCTGTTTGGATCTGTCGTGAGGAAGGCAAAGAGCTGGTGATCGCCCTCTCGCGGGTTCTTCATCGAGCCGCGCACGCCGCGCCAGTCGGTCCAAATGCCAGCAAAGAAGGCGAGGGGCGTTTCCTCATTCAGCGCAAACCAGCGCTTTGTTTTCCGCGGCTTTGTATCCTCCCACTCGCAGAAAGTCGTCCACGGGACCACGCAGCGATTTTCGGGCCGAAGCCATCGGCGCCAGTGCGGCGATGTCACGTTGCGGATATTGGTCACGCCTGTATCTGGCTTTCCCTGCGTGACGAACTGTGGCGATGGCATGCCCCAGGTGAGCCCGACGAGCTCCCGGCCGGTTTCGCCATTGCGCACCACCGGCGCCGGTCGATCGGGGTAGACCTCTACATCCGGCTCCAGATTGAGCCGCTCCTGCATGGTGCCCACGATATCGCGGATCGATTCCTGGTTGGTCTTCACGCGGTATAGGTTACACATGCTCACCTCGGCATCTTGGCTATGGTGATTTTCACATCACCCTTCACGCTGCATCGTTTGCATTTCAGCCGCTTGGCTATCTCGTCTACCGTCGTGTCGGTTTTGGCTGCACGGTTCAGTTGCCAGTGCGGGATATTTGAAACGTGGCCGCAGTAGTTGCACTTGGCAACGACTATCTCCCAGTTTCGAATTTCCTTCACTCTAACGGCCGGCGGCTTTGCTTGTTTCAATGCCTCGATCTGGCTGCCGGAGCGTGAGTGGTAGTGAAGCATGCAGCGACCGGAATAACCTTCCACCGGCTTTGCGCATTTGATCACTTCCTGAGAGATGTGTCGCAGCATCGTCGGCATCGATAGGTCGCCAAACTCAATCATAAGCTCGCCGGAGCTTATGAATTTCAGGAGCTCGCATTCCTCGCATATGACACCGACCGGCTCGCCGCCGTAGTCCGAAAGCAGATAGACTCCTTCACCCGGCATTTCGATCAGCGTCCGGCTTCCATCCCCTCGTGAAACCGGTTCCCATCGCGGCAGTCGCCAGCGCAAGCTGCAGCCGCAAGTGCTGGATGTCTTCCATAAGCGTCTCAATCGCGGCCCGGCTGTCGCCGTCGTGCCATGCAATGATGTGGTCGACCGGATCAGCTTGTGGTTCTCTTGTGTTAAGGTTCATGCCTCTCTCCACCGTTGTCATCCCATTGCAGAGCGAGGCCGCATTTCGTCAGCAATGTTCCTATTATGTTCCCGTTTGCGAAGTAGTCAAGAACAAGCTAGCCTTTGGCCCCAGATCATTGGCGGAGGAGTAATGGAATGCTCAGGAAGACGGCGTATGCAGACGAAATCGCAACGGCTCGTGACGATATCGGGCAGACTATCGAACGCATCCACGTCAAAGAACATGGAAAAGACGAGATTCGTTTTTCTTGGTGGGTAGACGGAAAGATGATGGTCCGGCCGCTCGATTTACCAGAAGAGGAACTTCTTCCATTGATGCGGGAGGCAATACGCAAGGGCGTGTTTAGCGCGGATTTTCTAAGAAATCTGCATCAAGTACTTTATGAGGAGCGTCACCAAATTATCCCGTGTGACGCCCTATGATCAAAGAGCACTTCGATTTATCGAAACCATCTTTCTCATCGCATTCGCTGCGAGCTCGGCGCGCCCTCCGAGATAGTGCATATCGAGGATCGTCTCGACGTCCTTCAAACTGTGGCCTGTAACAGCGGCAATCTCTGGCACGGTGCACCCGGCCAGTGCCATCCGCGTGATTGCTGTGCCGCGTAGATCATGGAAGGTAAGGTCGGTGATGCCAGCCTTCTCGCAGCATTTCCGCCACGAGGTATTGAACCCGTCGCTTGTCCAGGCTCCGCCGCGGCTGTTTCTAAGGATGGCGCCATTGCCTCGCTGGGAGCTTAGGACGTCGGCCAGTGGGCCCACAGGCACCAAAACGCGCGCCTTCGTTTTTGACTGAGTGAACCGCAAATGGGAGCCGTCAAAATCGCGCCAGGAGAGCCGCAGGAGGTCTCCCTTTCGCTGCCCGGTCCATAGTGCCAACTGAATGGCTAAACGAATGTAGGGAGGCGCCACGGCCTCAAACGCGGCCACGTCAGCGTCACTCCATGTCCGATCGCGTCTCGTCGAGCGGTACAATCGACCACCTCGTTCAGCGATATTGACCGAGATCATCCCTCGGTCTTTTGCAAACGACAGAACTCGGACAAGCACCATCCATGCGAAGTCCGCGCTGCGAGGCTTGTCGGCCAGCGCATCCCGCCATTCCTTAAACGAGCCGCGCGTCACGGGGTTCTGTAGCTCAACAAGTGATAGACGGCCGAACTCCTTTCGGATCTTGTCGAGGTATCGATCGTATTCTTGACGGGTGACGAGTGTGGTGCGACGAAAATCTGAAGAGCCGCGATATAGCGTTATGAGCGACGACAAGTCGGTGGGTGAGGGGGCTCGGCGCCGCTCGTGAGCCTGCCTGAACGCCACCTCGAGAACGGGATCACCGGGCTGAATTGGCTCGCCATTGTCGTTCTTGAGCAGAGGGCCCCCTCGCCAAGCGTAGCAGTAATAGATGGATTTGCCGCTGGCGAGCGTCTTCTTGACCTTCGCCAGGCCCTTTAAACTTGCGTCGCGCATCGTAACCACCTTTCCATCGCGGGACTAGCTGCCGCCGGCACAAGTGCCGAAAGCGTTCATCGTCTCCTCATGTGGTGGTGCGCGATTGGTGGTCGCGAAGGTAAGTTAGGACGGACCTGTCTGGCGGTCAAGATAACGACTAAACTGCTCTATGTACGACCGATCCACGCTCGGCTTCTGGATGGCCGCCGACCCGGATGCGCACGCCGTCTGGTTCGATGAACTCCGCGAAACGCCATCTGCCAGGCTCGAACTCTTCGCCGACTTCCAGGGCCGTTTGAAGAAGATGGACGGTAGAAGTCTTGGCGTCCGAGCCGTTCTCGATTCGCGTGACCGTGTTGGCCGTAACGCCGGCCTTTTCCGCTAAATCTCGCACACCCCAGCCGAGTCCAACGCGGGCCATTTTAAGCTGAGTGGCGTTCATTTTAGGTACCCTGTACAAATACATGTTGACACGGTTAATCTCGTGTGGCTTCATGTGTACACAGTACAAATGCAGCGACACAAAAGCAACACGGAACCGAAACAATGGTTAACGCAACGTTACCGGCGAACGCCGAAGTCATGCCAGAATCCTTTATATCCAGGATGTCCCGCCTCTTCATGGAACTGCACACCGTCGGCGAGCGCGTGGGCGAGATGCCCGATGATGCAATGGACCATATTACGGAGGCTGAGTGGATTGTCTCAAAGGCGATCATCGAGGCGCCAGTGACCTGTGAGGCGGACATCGCAGGCAAGCTGCGTCACGCCGCTTTGCTAGTCGAATGCCCGCATGGTGAGTACACGAATGAGCAGCTTGCCATAGCAACCTCCCTAAATGGTCTCCGCCAGTTTCGTGCCAAAGAATGGAGCGCGGCAATGAAGGAGGCAAAGGCATGAGCATTAATGAGGATGATGATCCGCGTTTCGCTTACCTTGAGTGGCTGGCCATAGAAGCCCGCCTCCTTCGGATTGAGCTCTACGGCGACGAGTACTGGGCCGACAAGCAGCTAACGCCGTGCGGCACCTTTGCGGGCGATTTTCACGTGGGGCAGGGCGATTGGCGCGACCGTCCGCAGCCGTCTACTAGAGCCGAACTTGTGCTTCGCACAGTTGGCGCTATGCCGAAATATCCAGCCGATTAAATAGCTTTGGGCATGTATCCGTTCGGGCCTTCTATCCCGACTACGGTAATTGGATGATGCCGGTTCGATCCCGGCCATGCTCCCCATTAGTTCCCTGAGCCAGCCCTGCGCAGGGCTGGCCAACTTGCCCAGCGCGCCCACGTGGCTGCGCGGGTCTTTTATTCCTGAGGAGAGACGACAATGAAAAGCATGCAAATGCCAATTCCAGATGACGCGTGCGGCAAAGCTAGCGCCTTTTTCAACGTCTTCATGACGGACGCATTCGGCGCGGTGACATGGTGCGCCACGTTCGAAGGTGCTGGCGGCTTCGAGGACGCGATAGATGTAGCTGATGACATGGCCCGCACGCACAAGACACAAACGTGGGTCATGCCTGCCTTCTACACCATGGACGGCAGGGAAGGCGAAGAAGACGAAGGATCGACTACTGGCAAAATTTGCCACAACTAAATTTCCAACCGCCACCACAGCGCCAAGAAGGCCCGCCAGAATCACCGACTGGCGGGTTTTCGCTTACCTCAAACACCGGTTGTCTCCGCCCGAATGTGCACAGTTAGTGCACGGATAAAAATGCGCTATCCGGGCGTTACTTCTAAGTTGAAGCAATGATTGCTCAGGTTGCAGGAAATGCCGGCTTTAGCATGGCCGGGATCGAACCTGGATGCGCTACGAAACCTGTCACCGGATCAAGCACGCCTCTAACTGGCAGGCCGTGAGCCTCTGGTGTGCTTGAGGCGAAAAAGAAAATATGCAGGTTGCGGTGAAGACCAACTAGACCAGCTGTTATCGTCTTGTTGTCCGAATTATATCGATACGCGAACTGATTCCAAACTGAAAACTGGCCTTGCTTCAATTCGCCTTGGCCGGGCAATATCTTTAGCATAGCCTTGGCATGTTCGTCGGATAGTCCGTGGTTTGCATACCAAGCTGCCTGAACGATCCCTTCATCAGGTAACGCCTTTCCCGTATGCTCGTGGAAAAGAGCCATAGCAATCTTAGCTGAGAAGGCATTCATATGATTTCTCAGATTTGGCCCGTTCGCCCTCATTTCAACGCTTCTAAGTAGAATTCCAGCGTCATTTTTGAGCAGGACGTTACGCTTCGGAATCTGCATAAACTCGCTGTACGCTAGGGGCGAGTCTCGTCTGAACGTAGCAAGCAGATTTCTCCCAGCCTGTGAATTCCAGAAATCCGCCGGGCCCGATTTATCTATTCTTGAGAGAAAAGCGGCGGCGACGTCAGCCCCTTTCGTCTTGTTATTGCACTCAGAGCAAGCAGGGAACACTAAACCAGATGGTCGCTGCCTGCCGTCGAAAAGCATCCGTGGAGGCATATGCTCTAACGTCGTGGGCTTCCGATTGCAGTAGACGCATCGGGGAGCCGCATCTACCATCTGCTTCTGTGATAACTTTTTCTGATTAGCCTGTCCCAATTTATCCGCCCCTCTGATTCTATCTTAAATAATCTAGAGTTGCTTATTGTGGATCGGGAGTTGATTTTTGCGTGGGCAACAAAAAAGGCCGGTGCATCGCTGCCCCAGCCTTCCTGTCGCCTGCCGCTGCTGCCAGTACATCCGTGGTCAGTGCGCAAGCTGTCTGGCCACATAACTAGCTAGGATGGATTTGGTTCCCGTCAGGCAGATGGCCAATCATTTGCCGGCTCGTCGATTTCCTTCGGGTCATCTGCCGGGTCCGGGTCTTGTTGATAGGAAGTCGTCAGCCGATAGAGTTCTTCCTGGAAAGCGGCGATAATGTCTGGCGCCGCGTGGCCTTTCTGAACAAACCGATCGACAAGTTGCTCTAGCTCGATACCGATTTCATCCTGCATAGCGCTATCCTCAGTGCTTCTTGTGGTCGCCGCGATCACCCTCGCCGGGCTTTGCGTCGTGCTTCGCCCGATGGCGCTTATCGGCAGATAGTGACCGCCCAACGTCGACGCTTTCCTTAAACTGGCCTTTTTCGTCGCGACGTGCGTAGCGCTTGTCAGTGCCGGTGTCGATTAGCTCTCTCTTGGACATGAAATCTCTCCTCGCTCACATTGAACGAGAATAACGCGTGGGACTCCAAAAGGATGCGAAAACTCGTCTCCGACGAGATTAGCGCCCAGCCTTGACCACACCGTCGAGATAAAGGTCTTCGCCTCGTTGTGTGGACGTAAAGTTAAAGTCCTCCCTGCTTAAAAAGCGGTCAAACCAGCTCAAGAGCTCGTCCGACGTCGCCGTTTTGCGATAGCCGACAAGCTTGACGGTCAGGGGAGCACTAAATGCAATGTCAAAGGCGGTGTCGAATTGAGTCGTGCCAGAAAGCTGAACCGAAAATCTACCATCTCCGTCGTAATTTATGGCAACCACCGCCCGAGTGAAGAACTCGTCGCTGTAGGTGGTGATGAGGCCCGGGGCTTCCCACCAATCCTCGCCTGTCAACGTATTGCGAGTACCCTCGCCCTGGAAGTCTACCCGTATTTTTTGCAGGCTGCGAAAATCGCCGTTCTCGAAGTGCTTCACCGGGATTTTAAGCCACTGCGTGTCCAGTCCCGGGTTCAACCACTGAGCGACGTCATCCTCGGGATCATTGTTCGGATCGAAGAAGAATTTCGGAGACTTCACTTCTAAATCTAGAACGACGTAATCCTCCAATTCCTTACCAGGCCAAGATCCACTAGAAGCCCGCAATGCAATGCGTGGCTCCTCGATTGGAAGGTCGAGATGATAGTCCTGATAAACGAGTTTAAAGTGCTCCATGCAGTTCTCCAGTATGAAAACTCTTCGTGGCTTCCGAGAGATAGCGGTCAACGCGAACATCGACCGCCCTATGGAAGCCGCAGGCCCATCATTCCTTTAGGAGGCTTTGGTTTCAAGCCGCCCTCACAAACACCGCCAACTCTCGCCGCACAGGATCCCGCTCTTCGCGCTCGACAAGCGCACCTTCACGCATCAAAGCAGCCACGAGGCTGGCCGCACGCTTGCGCTGCACGTTATCGTCCAAATCCAGCCCCACAGCGTACGCTACAGCGCTTCCGACCCAGTTCTTGGCCTTGGGTGACTTCCTGTAGTCGGACGCGCTCACGGCCGCTTGGCAACGCCACCGCCTGCGCGGTTGTGATAACCACACACTGGATATTTGACGCGACGAATCGTTAGGTCGACGCCAAAAAAAGTTAGTTGCTATTTTTCCCAGAACCCATGATTCTATTTCTTTCGAGCTGCGCGAGTACTCTTAGTCCTCGTTCAGTCAGGACGCTACGCCTAGTCGTGTTTGCTGTTGGCTTTTGGGTTTCTGCCAACCCATGAATGATTAGTTTGGGAAATACATCTTGGATCAGAAATCGCGAGGTAGGATTAGTTACTCCGTGTGGCACTCCGTTCACCAACTGCGAATAAAAATGGGAAACGAGTTCTGCTAAGCTTCTTTCCGTTCCTGATAACGCCTCGATCGCATCAGGAATTTCAATTGTTGTTGCACTCAGCAATTCTATTATGTCATCAAGCTCGTCGGATTTTGTTGTTGTTCTCCTACTGGTAATCGAATTACCCTTAGATGAGGTAGCGCTGTCAAGCTCAGATCGAAGCCTCGATATTTCGGCATGCAGCGCTGAAACATCGACTATCTCCGATGCAGACACCCATCCTACTAAATCTGTTTGATGGCCAAGTTCGCCTAGGCTTTCATGGATGGCTAGTTTTATGTCGCGATCGTCTACGAAAAACGCCGACATAGTGCTCAGCACTTTCTCGCGAAATTTCTTTAGGGCTTTCGGATTGTCTTGCTCGATAACGGAGCTTCCGAAGTTTTTGACCTTGGCTTCTAGGGCGTCTTCCTTGATCACAACAGAGAACAGCGGCTTCCTTTTCTCTACTGCGTAATCGTATTCCATCTCCGTGTAACTTATGCCGGTGTCCTTATCGACTGATCCGTACCTTCCGCCCAAAATGAGCATGTACACATCGGACTCATCGATCCAGCGCTTAATGATCTCCCATTGAGACTTGTCGCTAGCCGTAAAAAGCTCCATCCCTGCCGGAATGTGACCTGCCTTCAAAATGGCCTGCACGGCAGCCTGCCGTTCTGTCTGCAAATCAGTGAATGTGCTGGAAACAAAAACCTGTAATTTCTTTTTCATGACCTGAACCTTTACCCGGGTCAGACAATTTATGAAGCACTATGGCAAATCAAGCGCGCATGTCCGATATCAACAACACAAAGCGAATGTGGGGAGAAAAAGTGGGGAATTTTTCAGCGGCATCAAAATCTTCAAGCAAATCATATGCTTGTAAGAAGAAATGGCTCCCCGGGCCGGATTCGAACCGGCGACCTGTCGATTAACAGTCGAATGCTCTACCGCTGAGCTACCAGGGAACGTGCGCTGCTTGGCGCGGTGTGAGCGGGGTAATACAAATGCTTTTCCGATTTGCCAAGCGGTTTTTTCAAAAAAAACGCATTGCCCTTGTTTTATCTGTGCAGAGTCCCGATTTTCCGGGCTTCTGGACGAAGAAAAAATTATCCACAGGCCAGATGAAAAGGGCAGGATGGAATGAAATTCGGTATCGACCACAAAACGGGTCGCCTCAATGTAGGAAAATGGAGCCTCGCCATGCCGCGGTCACGGGTCGGCAGGATCGCGACGGGTTCGGCTTTGATTGTCGGCGGGACTTTGGGTTTCCTGCCCATTCTTGGCTTCTGGATGATACCGCTTGGTCTCGTGGTGCTGTCCCACGATCTGCCGGCAGTTCGGCGGCGGCGTCGGCGTCTTGCGGTTTGGTGGGCCTACCGCCAGAACCGCCGCAGCAACCGCAAGGAGGGCCAGCAGTAGGCTTCAGGCGCCGATGGAGCTGCTGAGGCCCTGGCCTGCCCAGAACGCGGCATAGGCGAGGGCTGCGAAGTAAACGGTGGTCAAGCCGAGGAAGAGGTAACCGCCAAGCACCGTGACACCATCCCTTTGAATCTTCCCGGCCGAAAAGAGCAGGATCGCAACACCCGGCAGGGTGTTGGAGAACGGAATGAAGCCGAGTGGCATCATCAGCAGGACGCCAGCGGTCATCAGCGCAAGGCCGTTGATCCTGTTGGCGATCGCACCTGTCGTCAGCGCCGGAAGGCGCGGCCGGATGAAGCCATCGAGCTTGGAAACGATGCTGACGCCCTTCTGCAGGGCGGGGATAAGCTTTGCGGTTTCCATCTGCCGGTCGAGAATCTTTTTCGGCAGCCATGGAAGGCGGTTCAGTGTGATTGCGAGGCTGACAAGGATGATCGCTGCGCCAAACACAGTGCTGACGCCGGGAATCGAAACCGGAATAAGAAAGGGCAGGGACGCGATGGCGCAGATCAGCAGCAGCCCCTGTTCGCCGATCGCTTCCATCAGCTCGCGCAACGTGATCGTCTGACCCTTCAGTTTTCCGATCAGTTTCTCCAGCGTCGTGCTGAGCTTTTCAGACGTGTCAGAGAATGCGAATTCGTTCGTCATGCGGCGTCCCGGAAGTTGTTTCAACTCCGGGCTTGATAACATTCATCGGGCCGGGTGCCTATCACCGATAGAAATCAGCCCTTTCACATTTGGTCGAGCGGTTCGGCGCTTTTCAGTGCGAAACCCAGTTGCTGTAGGCGCCCGCAAGCAGAACCACCAGCAAAATCACAAGAATGAACGGATTAATCGATGTAACGAAGTTGACATAGTCCATAATGACTTCCTCCTCTTCCTCCACGTTTCATTCTACAGCAAAAAGGCGAGCCAATCTACCGCAGGGTGAAATTTCGCAATGCAGCAACCAAAATCTGGTATCGTCTCGTAGGAGGCGTCTCCGCGACTTTTTGCGATGCAAAATAAATCTTCCAACATTTGCCATTCTCCTGCGATGTCTCTAATTCTCTCGTTCGGGTCGGATATTTATCGCCGATGGCAAGCACCTCCAGACCCGGCAAATCACCAGGGCGTGCTTCACCTCCTGGATCAAATCCCAACACGCTTCCCCGGGGACATGACATGCTGAAAAACATCTACGCCTGGACGATGGCGCTGGCCGCGCGCAAAACCGCAGTCTGGTGGCTGGCGATCGTCGCCTTCGTGGAAAGCTCCGTCTTCGTCGTCCCGGCAGATGTGCTTTTTCTGCCCATGGTGCTGGCGAAGCCCAGGAAGGCGATGTTTTACGCGCTGGTGGCCACAGTTGCATCCGTACTGGGCGGCATTGCCGGTTGGTTCCTGGGGCATTACGCCTTTGAGAGCCTCGCCCGCCCCATTCTCGAATTTTACGGCAAGCTCGACAGTTTCGAGCATCTGAAGAGCTCGGTGGATTACGAGACGATTATTCTCCTGTTGGTGACATCGGGGCTCGCGCATCTGCCGCCGATCAAGGTCGTCACCATCCTTTCCGGCGCCGCCAATATCAGCCTTGGCCTGTTCATCCTGTCAGCCGTCGTCACCCGGGGGGCGCGCTTCTTCATCCTTGCCGGCCTGCTGCAACGATACGGGGAATCGGTCCGCCACTTCATCGAAAAACGTCTCGGCGTCATTACGGCGGCGGCCGCCGCCGCGCTCCTGGCTGTCTATGCCGTCTACGTTTTCGTGCGCTGATCCGTAATGCGGGCAATACTCTAACAATACTGTCGCAGAACTTTCAGCCTGCTGTCAGAATCCATCGGTATCGGTTCCTTGTTCAATCAGGGAAACCGTTCAGTCATGCGGAAATTTTGGAAGTGCTCGTTTTGGGGCATGGGTTTTGTTGTCCTCGCGACAGGTGGTTATCTCTACGCCATCCAGCTCCTTGGCAATTTTCACGAGGTCGTTCCGGGTCAGTTTTTCCGCTCCAATCAGCCGACCGCCGAGCAACTGGTGCGCTACACCGAAGATTATGGAATAAAGACCGTGATCAATCTGCGTGGCGCCAACGAAGGTGAAAGCTGGTATCGCGACGAGCTGGAAACCTCGAAGAAGCTTGGCTTGAACCATATTGATTTTGGCATGTCGGCCAGCCGCGAGCTCACCATGAGCCAGGTCAATCAGCTCGTCGCAATCATGCGCGACGCGCCAAAACCCATTCTTATCCACTGCAAATCGGGTGCGGACAGAACCGGCCTGGCCACGGCGCTCTACCTCAGCCGGGTTGCCCGGCTGGGTGAAGAGGCGGCAGAAAGCCAGCTGTCCATTCGTTACGGGCATGTCGGCATCCCCTATCTCTCGGCGGCCTATGCCATGGACCGCACCTGGGAAAATGCCGAGGAAATGCCTCTTATCGACGACCTGACAATCGCCTCCAACGAGTTCTAGAGTGCTTTCTCAGGAAACCCCATTACCCGAAATTCCCCATCATTGTTTACAAGGTCCAGACGAACAACGGCCAATTTACTTTTGCCGGGCGTGTCCGAGACCGGGATTCGTCCCGGCCTTGCTCGGAAGAAATATATCGCCGATCCGGCTAAAATGTCCCGGTACTCTTCGTCCGGGTCCGCGTAGGCACATCTTGCGTCTCCCACGCGACGTGACGCGGCCGGTAGCAATTCACTCATTATATTAGCGACTTACGCGATTCCGAACTGAAGTTGACTCTATATGTCATCTTTTATAGAGCGTCTCTGTTTCAACATTCGGATCGCATCATGACCCACAAAATATTTCTTGCCGGCCTTGCCGCATCTCTATTTTCAGCCTTCTTGATCGTGCATTCCGCCGAAGCGGCGGAAAAGACCATCACGGATGTCATCGGCCGTCAGGTCAAGGTTGATCTTCCTGCAAAACGTGTCGTTCTTGGCTTCTATTTCGAAGACTACATGGCTGTTGGCGGTGAGAAGGCCTATGATTCCGTCGTTGGGATTTCGCGCGAGGCCTGGGAGGGCTGGGTGCCCGCCAACTGGAAAATGCATCTTGCCCACCGCGCTTCCCTTGCCGATATTGCCGATGTAGGCGAAGTCGAGGCACAGACCTTCTCCGTCGAGAAAGTTCTCAGCCTCAATCCCGATCTCGTGATCCTGGCGGACTGGCAATACAAGGCGCTTGGCCTCGATGCCGACCGTCTGGAAGAAAAGGGCATTCCGGTCGTCGTGGTCGACTACAACGCGCAGACGGTCGAGCGGCATGTCGCCTCCACGCGGCTTTTTGGCGAGCTGACCGGGCAGGAACAGCGCGGCAACGAAATCGCGGAATTCTATTCCGGTTCGCTGAAGGACGTCGCCGATCGCGTTGCGAAGTCCGGCAAACCGAAGCCAAAGGTCTATGTCGAGTTCGGCAATAAGGGCCCGGCCGAATATTCCTTCACCTACGGCAAGAACATGTGGGGCGCCATGTCCACCGCCGCTGGCGGCGACAACATCGCGGCGCCATTCGTCGAATGGTGGGGACCGATCAATCCGGAACAGGTTCTGGCTTCCAAACCGGACGCGATTTTTATTGCCGGTCGTGAGAACAACAAGAACCCGGCTGCCCTGCCGATCGGGCAGGCGGTGGAGGCCGCGGATGCCCGTGAGAAGCTGAAAGCCTTTGAGACCCGTCAGGGCTGGAGCGAATTGCCGGCCATCAAGAACGGCCAGCTTTTCGGCGTCTACCAGGGCGCGTCGCGCACCCTCTCTGATTTCGCGATGGTCCAATACATCGCCAAACAGCTTTATCCCGAGCAGTTCAAGGACATCGATCCGATCGCAAACTATCTTGGCTATTACAAGAAATACCTGCCTGTGACGCCCGAGGGCACCTTCGCCATCGCCGTCAAGGATTGATCGCTCCCTACTGCTGCGTCGAGGGCGCCTGGTCTTCATGCGCAGCCGGGCTATTGCGGACGCCGCGTCGTGGCGTTCGCTCAATACGATCCTTTACAAGCAGGTTCTTCATGACATTTGCCGCCCGTTATGCCGAGGCGATCGGCGCCCATCGGCTGCGCGAACGTCGCCGCTGGCGCGTCGTATCAATTTTTTTCCTCATGGTGGTCGTCAGTCTTGTTCTCGATATCGCCACTGGTCCATCGTTGCTCTCCCCGGCCGAAGTGGTGCGCTCGCTGACGGGTCTTGGCGAACGGGCGGCGATGACCGATTCCATCGTGCGGGGCCTGCGCCTTCCCATGGCGTTGATGGCGCTTGCCGTTGGTGCAGCACTCGGCGCGGGCGGCGCGCAGATGCAGACATTGCTGAATAACCCGATGGCCAGCCCCTATACGCTCGGAATGGCTGCGGCCGCCGGTTTCGGCGCGGCGCTTGTGCTGGCGCTCGGCGGGCTCGGACTGGATGCCATGATCGCCGTTCCCCTTGGCGCTTTTGTTTTTTCCATGCTGGCGGCGCTGTTCCTCTATCTGCTCGCATCCATGCGCCAGATGAGCGCTGAAACCATCATCCTGGGCGGCATTGCTCTTCTCTTCCTGTTTCAGTCGCTTCTCTCGCTTATCCAGTTCCTGTCGTCGCCGGAATTGTCGCAGCAGATTCTGTTCTGGCTTTTCGGCAGTCTCACCAAGGCGACCTGGCCGACGCTCGCGCTGACGGCATTCGTGACGGCGCTCTGCTGCGCGCTGTTGATGGCCGACTGCTGGAAATTGACGGCATTGAGAATGGGGGAAATGCGGGCAACAAGCCTTGGCATCAACGTCCGACGGCTGCGCATGAAGGTTCTCGTCATCGTTGCTGTCATGACTGCGACGGCCACGAGTTTTGTCGGCGTCATCGGTTTTGTCGGGCTTGTGGCCCCGCACATTGCCCGCATGACGGTTGGAGAGGACCAGCGCTTCTTTCTGCCCATGTCAGTGCTCAGCGGCGCGCTGATGCTGTCGGCCGCGTCCATTCTCTCGAAGTCCATCATTCCGGGCGCGCTGTTTCCCGTCGGGATCGTCACGGCCATCGTCGGCGTGCCGTTTCTTCTGTGGCTCATCTTCAGTCCGAAGAGGCGTGACCGATGATGGTTCTGGACGGTATCTGCGTCAATCGTGGCGATGTTTCAATCGTGAAAAACCTCTCAGCCCGCCTTGATGCCGGGCGGATTCACGCCGTCATCGGCCCGAACGGAACCGGCAAGACGACCCTGTTGCGGGCGATCTTCGGAGACCTGTCGCTTGCCGCCGGCTCGATCAGCCTTGGAAGTCGTCAACGGATCGCCAGAGCGAGGGCAGGGCGACGTGCAGGCAACTGGCAGGACAATTTTGCCTATATGCCGCAGGATACAGGGGCGGATATCGCCCTCAGTGTCCTGGAGGTCGTGGTGCTCGGCCGCTTTCAGCGACTTTCCCTGCATATCGACGATGAGACACTCGACCTTGCCATGACCCGTCTGCATCAGGCCGGTATTGCTCACCTGGCGGACCGGGACATCGCGACGTTAAGCGGCGGACAGCGGCAGATGGTGCTTTTCGCCCAGGTTCTCATGCGTCAGGCGCAGGCGGTGCTGCTGGATGAGCCGGTAAGTGCGCTTGATCTGAAACACCAGGTGGCTTTGCTCGATCTGGTCCGGCGGGAAACCCGAGCCAACGGCTGGGTAACGCTGGTTGTGCTGCACGATCTCAACCTTGCCTGCCAATATGCGGATAACCTCCTCGTCATCGCAAATGGCACGCTCAAGGCCGCAGGCGCACCACGTGACATCGTCACGCCGGCGTTGATTTCAGACACCTACGACCTTGCCGTTGAGGTGCTGCGGGACCGACACGGCAACCCCGTCATTCAGCCTGCGGGCGGGTCGCCGCCAGACCGTTTCGAAACTTCCGAAGGAGTAATTGCATGAGCAGAGTTTTAATCACGCTTGCCACGATACTGGCTGTCACTCTTCCTGTTGCAACTGCCGTCGCTGCCGAGCACAGGGTCCTGATGCTCAACTATGGCAAGGAGGGTGGCATGGTTTTCGAGCCTTCCTATGTCAAGGCGGAGCCGGGCGATACGATCACGTTCGTGCCTGAGAATTCGAGCCACTACGTCCAGTCCTATGCTGTTCCCGAAGGCGTGACGCCATGGAAAAGCAAGCTAGATGAAGCCTTTAGCGTGACCGTCGATCAGGAAGGCGTCTATCTCTATTATTGCCCGCCGCATTTGATGATGGCGATGATCGGCGTCATCCAGGTCGGCAAACCTGCCAATCTCGAAACGGTCAGGCAGAAAGCCGAGAAGCTCCGGCCCAAACTGGTCATGAAAGCCGAGAGGCTCGACGCGGCGCTCTCGCAGGTAACGCCCGCCCAGTAATCCACAAAAATCCTAACGCCCACCCTCGCATCGCCGTCTCGACGGCACGCATTTTTGAACCCGAAACAAAGGAATAAGCCATGGCCAGCAAGTCCATCGAAGCGACGCTGAACGATCTCCTCAACGGCGAATTACGTGCCCACCACGCCTATCTTCAAACGGCCGCATGGGCGGCGGAACGCAACCTCGACGGTTGCTATAAATTTCTGATTGGCCACGCCGCCGAAGAACTCGAGCATATGCATCGCATCTTCACGTTCCTCAACGATCTCGGCGCAAAGGTCACGTTCGCGGAACTACCGGCACCGCAGGTGACTGCAAATGACATCAAGGGTCTTTTCACGATCGTCACCGAACATGAATCCCGCGTCACCGCAGCCATCAACGCTGCCGTCGATCTCGCCCGGGCGGAAAAAGACCACGCGACGACATCATTCTTGCAATGGTTCGTCGATGAGCAGCATGAGGAAGACAGCCTATGCCGCACGATTCTTGGAAAGATCGAGCTGATCGGCAACGGCCCCAATGCCGACTACCTTATCGACCGGGAAATTGGACATCTGGCAGAGAAGGGCTGATTGCTACCACGGATTTGTCAGCACTTCCTGAGCCACAAGAATGCGTCTCGGGAAGTGCCGATTTAGGTTTACTCCCGCTCCATATCCGGCGTCCACCCGCGCGTATATCCCCTTCCCATCAGGGCGACGGCAAGCGAAAGCTGATCCTGCAGATGTTCGATTTCACCAAGAAGGGCTTCGACAGCCGCCTTTGCATTGCCGTCATGACATTGGATGACGTATCCCGCGATGTCGTCAGGCTGGATGGGGGTGATTTTTTCCGCGTCGGACATGGGTGGCGACCTCTCTTTTGTTCACTAAATGTTCTAATTTTAGCGGAGAGTCAATAAGCCAATATCGGCCATCCCAGGCCGGCGCTGTTGGCGGTAATGAAACAACGATTTCAGAAATCGGCCACGAGCGCGTCTAGTGAACCGAGGGTTCCTCGCCATCGAGAAAGCTGCGGATGCCATCTTTCTCGCAGGTGGCCAGAAACTCCTCCCACGCGTCCTTGTCGGTCGCGAAGGGCTCGTCCCAGGTGGTGACATCGTCGTGCTCGCTGATCACCTCCAGCGTCCAGTCCTGCTGGGTGCCGGCGGGCCGGTAAATATCGACGAGAACGGTGACCCCATCATCCTCGAACTCGCCCGAGAATTCCGAGTGCTCAATTTTCGGTTTTTTGGCCATTTCCGCACACCTGCTTCTCAAGGCTTGGACAAGGATTAACCCCGGACGGGTCTTTTCACGCGGCGAGGAGCGATGTTGCAGATCGCTGAAACAAATATAGCCAGCTCTGGGGGAACTGGCTATCTATCTGATTTTAATGGTCGGAGCGGCGGGATTCGAACCCACGACCCCTTGACCCCCAGTCAAGTGCGCTACCGGGCTGCGCTACGCTCCGAACCTGAAAGCCGTTTATATAGAAGCCTCTTAGGGCGCAAGCGGAAAATGGCCTCTTCATAAAAAAACAAAAAGAAGGTGTGGACGCCAAGTGAGCCCGCGGCACGTGGGGGCGGACTGGGCGAGCTTTGCGGCGAGGAGACAACCGTCAAACCCCGGACATATCCCCGTTCCATCATGGCCGGAACAAGCCGCTCCATCGGGCGTTGAATGGCAGCCGACTTAAAACTCAGGGAGACAAACTATGTCCGAACTCGTCGTTATTGGTTTTGATGGTACGGAAGTCGCCGATCAGGTGCTTCTGAAGCTTGCTGGCCTCAAAAAGGAATATCTGGTCGATCTCGAAGATGCCGTGGTTGTCGTTCGCGATGAGAATGGCAAGGTGCACCTGAAACAGAGCGTCAACCTCACCGCCATCGGCGCAAGTTCCGGCTTTCTGTCCGGCGGCCTCTGGGGCGGCCTCGTTGGGCTGCTCTTCCTCAACCCGCTCGCCGGCTTTGCCATTGGCGGCGCGATTGGCGCGGGCACGGGCGCGCTTGCGGGCTCGCTTACGGATTTCGGGATCGATGATGACTTCATCAAGTCGCTTGGCGAGACCATACCGAACAGTTCTTCCGCCCTGTTCGTGCTGATCCGTAAGGTGCAGGCCGAGAAGGTGCTTGCCGAGTTCGAGGGCCTCCGCGGCCGCGTTATCAAGACATCCCTGTCGCCAGCGCAGGAGGCGGAACTTCAAAAAGCGCTTTCCGGTAACGCGGCCTCGGCCGTCCCTGCCGCAACGCCCGCAATATGACGCAGGCGTAGATCGACGTGCTGCGGCGCCTTATGCCGCAGCATCACTCTTCCCGGCCGCTCAAACGGTCAGGGTGCCGTTCTTCGCCTGCGGCCAGGTGAGATAATAATAGCGGCTGCCGACACTGCCGAAAAACGCATTGTCGCCGGAGGCGGCGTCGACATAGGCGCCACTTCCACTTTTGACGTAGGTCGAACCGTCGCGCTGCAGATGGTCCTTTAAGAACGTGCTCCAGCCTTCAGTCGGAATTTCCGTGGTGGGTTTGGACACGGTTTTCGGGTCAGCGCCGACGTCCCAGGCCGCAATTTTCGCGCCTGCGGCGGGATCGGATACCGTCAGCGTTCCCGCTTCCAGTGCCCCCAGCATCGCCTTGGCCTGCGTTGCTTTATCCGGGTCCTTGCTAAGCCCTTCCAGCATCGTCTTCAGCGCTGTCATGAAGTCGGACTTGTTGATGTCGCCGGATAAGGGTTGTGCCGTCGCGTCGTCGGTCTTGTCCTGGTCCGATGACTGCGCGTATTGCGCCAGAAGCTGGGTGAGGCGGGTATTGGTCGATGACGGGGACGTGTCCAGCCCATAGGAGCCGAGGAGCGTGGCCCGTGCCGAGGAAGTCGTGGCGGCGGCGCTGTCCTCCTGATCCTTGATGGCCTTAAGGGCGAGTCTGGTGGCGGTCAGGCGTGTGGAAAGGTCGACGGAGGAGACCATTGCGCGGATGTATCCTTGATCGGGCGATACGGATCATGCGTATCGGGCCGGCTCTGCGGGCATCGATCCCGCCTTTCGTCTTCTCTCATAAGAAGACCGGGTGCATCCACGCCGGCTTTGACGTGGAATGCACCCGGTCTTAATCGCCGGAGTTTGCGCGACGCTTGTGGCTTAGTTCTCCTGAACGGAGACGCCATTCGGGCCGATGTTCATCTCGATCCCCTTCGGCTTGCTTTCTTCATGCCAGACGTAGACGCCAAGGCCCGCGATGACGACAATAAGGGCGCCGATAATGAGATAGAGATTATTGGTCTGCGTCATAAGATGTCTCCCCGTTGGACATGTCACAATCGAGGGCTAAACGGTTGCAATAGCAGAAGGTTCCGTAAGGGCAGCTGTTTTACGCAGCGCGGGCGCGCCGGCGCAGGTTTTCGCGTTTTTCGAGCGCCATGCACCCCCACAGGATGCCGAGCAACAGGAAGAAATGCCGCCAGTGATCCGTGTCGATGACGGCGCCGATCAACACATGCCCGACGAAAGTAACCCATGAAATGATCAGGAACGGCTGCCAGGGGCGCGGTCTCAGAAGATGGCTGAAGCCGGCGGCAATCGTCCAGCAGATCAGGGTGAGATAAACGACAAAACCGAACCAGCCATGGGTGGTGAGGCTTTTCAGCCATATATTATGTTCGGCGGCGGGAAAGATATCGTCGAATACCATCGGCCCGATCCCGAGCGGATGTTCCATGGCGAGCAGAAAGCCGAGATAGTGGCGGGCGAAACGTCCGAGGTGACCGCCGTCGTAGGACTGCACCGCCGACGCACGGCTGGAGAACAGGTCCGCCACCTGCTTGAACTGCAGCGCAACGATAACAGCGGCAACCATGAGCCCGACGGCGACGAGGAACAGCACAAGTATTTTGAGCCGAAACGCTGCCGTGCGCTCCTTCAGCAGCATGACGAAGACAAGCAGAACGGTGGAAAAGAGAAACAGGCCCCAGGCTGCGCGCGAAAATGAGAGAAAGATGCCGAGCGACAGGATGAGCAGCCCGGCAGCCCGAAGCGGCGCATGCATCGCCTTGCCGGTTAAAAGGCCGTAGATCAAGTATAGCGACGGTGTCACCAGGAAGGGACCGAAGACGTTCGGATCCTGAAATGCACCCTTGGCGCGATCATAGAGCGTAAAGACCTCAAAGCCCGGAATGGCATGGAAATATCCGATGATGCCGAGCAGCGACGTAATGAGCGCGGCGGCAAGCCAGGCCCGGAAAATCAGAAGCAGACGCTGGTGCCTGTCTTCCACGATCGCCGCATAAAACACCGACGTCAGCGCCAGAAACGTCGAAACGGCGAGATAAAGCGGTCCCTCATCCAAATTGGCCATGGTGGTGAGAGACAGATAACCGCCAACGTTGAACGCAAGCAGCAGGCACAGAAGCAGGACGACCGTGCGCGACAGACGAAGGCCCAGCAGGAACCACAGCGCCACCTGTCCCACCATCATCAATTCATAAGGCGCCGGTTCGGAGATGACGAAGCCGGAAAGGAACACGCCGAATGCGATAAAGAACGAACCGATGAGCCGCATGGTGGCCAACGGTGCGTCAAAATTCGCCGCGTGCTGGTAACCGGTGTGGGTCAATAGGCGTTTTCCGATTTGAGCAGCCTGATCGGCGTAAGAAACAGGATTTTCAGATCCAGAAACAAAGACCAGTTTTCAATGTAGTAGAGATCATACTCAGTGCGGAACTTGATCTTGTCGCCATGGTCGATTTCGCCGCGCCAGCCATTGATCTGCGCCCAGCCGGTCACGCCGGGCTTGACCTTGTGGCGGGCGAAATAGTGCTCCACCACCTCGGTATATTTCAGATCGCCCGTTTGGGCATGGACGGCATGGGGGCGCGGACCGACCAGTGACAGATCGCCGTAGAGAACGTTGAACAGCTGCGGCAGCTCGTCTATCGATGACTTGCGCAGAAAACGGCCGACCGGCGTGACGCGGGGATCGTTTTTCGTGACGGCCTTTTTGGCGGTGGGGTCGCTCAGTTCCGTATACATGGAACGGAACTTCCAGACGTTGATCGTCTCGTTGTTGAAGCCGTGTCGTTTCTGTTTGAAAAGCACGGGGCCTTTTGACGTTGTTTTCACGGCAATGCCCGCCGCCAGCATCACCGGCCACAGAAGCGCGATGCCGATCAAGCTGAATATGATGTCGAACACCCGCTTCGCCACGGAATCCCAGTCCCGGATCGGCTTGTCGAACACGTCGAGCATCGGCACGCTGCCGACATGGGAATAGGCGCGCGGACGGAAACGCAGCTTGTTGGCATGGGCGGCAATGCGGATGTCGACCGGCAGCACCCAGAGTTTTCGCAGCAGCTGGAGAATGCGGGCTTCGGCACTCAGCGGCAGCGAGATGATCAGCATGTCCAGTTTGGTGAGGCGGGCAAATTCCACCAGTTCGGCAAAGGTGCCAAGCTTCGGATAACCGGCGACGACATCCGGTGATCTTTCGCTATTGCGGTCGTCGAAAATTCCGCAGATGCGGATATCGTTGTCGGATTGCTGCTCCAGTGAGCGGATGAGGTCCCGAGCAGAATCGCCGCCACCGACGATGACGGCGCGGCGCTCCATGACGCCGTTGCGGCTCCAGTGGCGAATGGCGAAACCGAGAAGCAGACGTCCGGCGAAGATCGCCAGCGCAGCCGTGGCGTACCAGAGCGCAAAGGCCTGCCAGGAATGCAGCGCGCCAGGGAAAAACAGAAGGAGGAAACAGGCGACGCCCACGAAGGAGAAACAGACGGCTCCCTGAACGCGGGCGAACATGGACATCGGCGTACGCAGCGTTGGAAGCTGGTAGCAGTCCCCGGCCTGCAGAAGGATGACGCAGAGTGCGGCCCCCAGAACACCGCCGCCAAAGCTCGACAGAAAGCTTTCAAGACCGCGATCGGCGGCGATGCCGTTGGCGATGGCCGCGATAACCACCAGCATGGTGAATTCGAGAAGACGAAGCTGGCCGATCACCATGTTGGGGGAGTGGCTGCCACTCCGCAGCTGGTTGGCAATCTGGCGGGCAAGCGGATTAAGGACGACGGTTGCCGAAGCCGGAGACTCCTCAGCCTCCGATCCGGAGATTTTTTCGCGCAACGACGCCAGGTCGAATTGCAGCCTGTCCTTGTCACTCTTGGTCATCGCTTGATCCGCACCCTCCAGCGCATCGGCCTAACGTCGCATTTGATTTTCGACCGGGACGAGACGCAACTTCAAAGTGGCAAAGTACACGCAGACCCTCCGGCGCGGCGCCTTACCGGCAGAAAACTAGCCGAAACATGCTAAGAAACGTTTATGACGGATTTCTGCAACGTGGTGGGAATATACAATCGGAAATCGAGTTTTTTAACTGCTTCAGTTAAGCAGCAGATCGCGATAGAGCTTCATCATCTCGTTGGCCATGACGGGGGTTGAGAATTTCGCCTTGAAGCTGTCCGCGTGGGGCATCACGCGTTGCGCCCAGCCGTCATCTTCGGCGTCCCTTGCCATGATTCGCGCCAGCGCGTCCGCATCGCCTGTCGGCACCAGTGCTTCGCTGTTTTCGCCAAGCACCTCGGGAATGCCGCCGACATGCGAGGCAATAACCGTTTTTCCCGCAGCGAGCGCTTCCAGCACAATGTAAGGCATGGCTTCGGCGCGAGAGGGGACGACCACTGTCCGTGCGAGCTCAAAGGCCTGCCGGGCGGGCATGGCGGCATGCATGGAAATCCGTTGCGAAAGCCCGGCCGCATCGATCATCGCGGCGTATTTGTCCCTGTCCGGCCCATCGCCGACAATGACGCCCTTCAGAGGCTTGCCGAGGCTGCGTTCCGTTTTGGCAAACGCCTTGATGAAGATGTCTGGTCCCTTGAGGTCGCGCAGCATGCCTATATAGAGGAAACGGGCAGCGCCTTCACGGGCGGGGACGGCCTCGAATTCGCTCTCCTGCACCCCATTATAGATCATTGCGGTGCGGGTGCGCGGCATGCCCACCTTGGCCTCGTAAGTCGCCTGCTCGAAATGGCATACGAAACAGAGCGCGTCGGTGAAACGCTCCTGAAAGCGCTCCAACCGCAGAAAGAGCTGCCCTTTCACGCTGTTTCGGGCGTAATGCAGGCTACCGCCATGCGGAGAATAAAGGCGGGCTACGCGATACCTGTTCACCCGCAGAAGTGAGCCGATCAGCCGGGCAAGAGCGCCACCCTTGGCGCTATGCCCATGCAGAATGTCCGGCCGCAAACTTTTAATGTGTTTGTAGGATGTCCAGAGCGCCGGCAGGTCGCCGGGACTGATGGAGCGCCGGATGGGCAGGCGGGTAAGGCCAAGCTCCAGCATCGGCGTGATCTGTGCGAAAAGCCTTTCCTCGTGCGCGCCGCCGGTCGAACTGTCGCAGACGATGCCGACCTTGTGACCCTGCTTGACATGTTCTTCGATGAGATCGCGCACGTGACGGAACACGCCACCCACCGGCGAGCGGAAACAGTGAATGATGCGCAGGGGAGGGCCGTCATCCGACACGCTGATCGCTCCGCCCGTCAGAAGAAGCGTTCGCGAACATAGACGGTGTCACCAGCCAGAAGCGGGGCGGTGATACCGATCCGGCCGGTCAGTACCTCGGCATTGATCTTGCGCGTAACATCCACATCGGCCTGGTTGGCGCGGGGGCTGAAGCCGCCTGCGATGGCAATCGCGTTCTGAACCGTCATGCCCGGGACGTAGGAATACTGGCCCGGACGGCCGACTTCACCCATGACGAAGACGGGGCGATAACGATCGATTTCAATGGTGACATCAGGGTCGCGCAGATAGCCCTGGCGAAGCTTGGCCGCGATGGCGGCTTCGAGTTGCGGGAGCGTTTTCCCGCGGGCGGGAACCTGACCCACGAGAGGAAAGGCGACGTAACCAGCCTGGTCGACCGTATAGGTGTTGGTCAGGCCCGTCTGTTCGAAGACGTTGATGCGCAGCCTGTCGCCGCTATCCACATGATATGGCTGCAAGGCGGCCTCATTGAAGGACCTCGGCGCGGGTTGATACGCCGCACAGCCGGAAAGGGCCGTCAGAACGGCAAGCGTCAGTGCGGTGACATGGCGTGATCCGGCGAGCGGCATCTCATCTGGCTCCGAGTCGATCTTTGACCATTCTTATCGTTCTGTTAGGGTTAATGCGCGGTAAACGCCCCCGGGCAAGTGATGCTAATATTAGCCTTTTGCTGTCTGATCCGCCGGGATTAACGGTTGTGTTACCGGCAGCACTTAAGCTTCGCAGGAATTGACCATCTATATTTAAGGGCCGCGATTTATGTCGGTTACGGAGCGCGCATGAACGGCGATCGCATGGATGACAGGGATGTGGATATCGATCTCGCGCAGCTTGTCGCGGCCATCTGGCGGCGCAAGGGACGGATCGCCGCGATTACGCTTCTGGCCGGCGGCTGCGCATTTGTGATCGCCAGCATGATGGCGCCTGCCTACAAGGGCGAGGCGCGTCTGCTTATCGAATCCCGTGCCGCCTCCTTCGGCGCATCGCAGCAGTCGAACGCCCCGGCTGAACCGGTTCTGGATGAGCTGACCGTTTCGAGCCAGGTGCAAATCCTCCAATCGGTCGACCTCATCAAGCAGGTCGCCAAGGACATGAAGCTTTATGAACTGGATGAGTTCGATCCGGACGCTCATCCGTCGCTGATCTCCCGGATGCTGATCGCCGTCGGCATCAAGAAGGACCCGCTTCAGGTCCTGCCCGAAGAACGGGTCCTGAAGGCTTTCCGTGAAAAACTGCAAGTCTATCAGGTTGAAAGTTCGCGCGTCATCACGGTCGAGTTCTCGTCAGAGGACCCGAAACTCGCCGCTGCAATCCCGAATGAAATGATGAAGGCCTATATCGCGTTGCAAAGCGGCGCGAAGCTTGGCACCAGCACGGAAGCGGCGCGTTGGCTTGAGCCTGAAATCGCCAGTCTTCGCGAAAAAGTGCGGGATGCCGACAGGAAAGTCGCGGATTATCGCGCGTCATCCGACCTCCTGTCGGCGGGGCAGGGCGAGACGCTCGCCACGCGGCAATTGAGTGATATATCGACCGAACTTGGCCGCATCCGCGGTGAGCGTGCCAATGCCGAGGCGCGGGCGGAAGGCGTGCGCAACGCCCTGGCCAGCGGTCGCCCGCTCGATACCTTTCCCGACGTGGTAGGATCTCCGACGATCCAGCGGCTCAAAGAAAACGAAACGACGATCCGCAGCCAGATTTCCGATCTCTCGTCCTCGCTTCTGGAGGGCCACCCGCGCATCCGGGCGCTGCGCAACCAGCTGTCCGGCATCGAGCGCCAGATCCAGGAAGAAACCCGCAAGGTCCTTGCGAGCCTGGAGAATGAAGCGAACGTATCGCGCCTGCGCGAGCGGCAGCTTGTGCAGCAACTGAATGTGCTGAAGTCGGAAAGCGTGCGCGCCGGCGAACAGCAGGTGGGCCTCAACGACCTGGAGCGCGAAGCGGCCGCACAAAGACAGCTTCTCGAAACCTATCTCGCCCGATATCGCGAGGCGACGTCGCGCGCCGGTTCGGCAGAGTCGACGCCAGCGGATGCACGCGTCATCTCAACGGCAGTGGAGCCGCGCGAACCCTATTTCCCGAAGACCGGCGCCATCACCATCGTCGTGACGCTGGCGGCCTTCCTCTTGTCATGCATCGTCGTCATGCTGGTGGAGCTGTTTACCGGACGCGCCTTGAAGCCGGTTGGCAGAAGCCAGGTTCCACCCCTTTCCGATCCGCCGCCCTCGCGCGCGAGGGTTGATGATGACGAGGCTGCCGATTTGCCCGAAAAGCCGGCTGCCGCAGCGCGGGAAACCACACCGCCGGCCGCGGTAGAGGTGGTCCCGGCTGCGGCGTATAAGTCCGCTATCGCAGAAGCGGCCTCCGCCCCGATGATGCCCGTGGCGGTCGCTCCGGCACCTCACAGGCAAGAACCGGCCGCTGCCACGCCGGCCGCCTCTGAAAACGCGCACGATGATGCCGAGACATCCGAGGATTTCTCGATCGATGCCGTCGCGGCTTATCTTGCGACCCGCCTTGCCAAACCGGTTGCGGCCGTTGTGTCTCCGGCCGGTGATAGCGGTTCCACGACAACTGTCATGCTGGCGCGCGCGCTCTCGGAACTCGGTCGCTCGGTCGTTCTCGTCGATATGACGGCGTCTGCCTGTCCCACGCGGCTGATGGCGCCCGAAACCGGACTTCCCGGCGTCATGGACCTTCTCGCCGGCGCTGCCGCCTTCGGCGAAACCATTCATGGCGACCGTCTGTCCGACGCTCATATCGTGCCGCGCGGCAATGCGCAGCCGCGGGAGGCCATGCGCGCGATCGATCGCCTGACGATGATACTCGGCGCGCTCTCGGACGCTTACGATACGGTTCTCGTCGAGTGCGGGGCGGTGCAGATTTCGAGCCTCGGGAAAATGCTGCGCAACCTGCCAGCCGAAATCGTCGTTTCGGTTCCCGGCAAGGACAGCGATCTTCTCGAGCAGACACTGGGTGAACTGGATACCGCAGGTTATGAAGAGGCACTGCCGATGACCGGCATGCGCAAGCCGGGCCATCGCAGCGCGGCCTGATGCATGCTCAGTCGGTGCCGGCGGCCGTGTCGGTCTTGCGCCATCCTGCGCGAAGACGCTGAATGAGCGTATAGAGGGCAGGGCTCGATTTGATCATGCTCTTCATGCGGGCAATGGCCACGTAACCGGAGGCAGCAACCCGACCTTTCAGCGTTAACGCCAGAAATATGTCGTGCTGCACGGTGAAAACCGGGCACCAGCTGCGCTTATAGCGCTGGTCCCCGACACCGAAGTCGAAGAGGGCGGCTTTTTCTCGGCAGGCCCGCTCAATCATCAGCCAGAACAGCAACTCGCCGGGGCTGCACTCAGAGGCTGCCTCATCGATGGAACCGAACTGGCAGATGATGTGATCCTGCTTGCGCGAAAGCCCGGCAATCGCGGCGACGACACCTTCATTTGCGCCATGAAGGCGAATAGCGTGCAGCTCCAGCAGGGCGTCAGTTTCCGCTTCCGGCAAATTGGCCAGATCGTAGAAGAACGCTTTCACCGCCTGGTCGCGGAAAACGTCGGGTATGCCCTGCGAGGCGAAACGCGCCGCTTTCTGACGGAAAAAGGCCTGCAGGATTTCGCATTTTTCCTCCTGTGTCCGCGCGATGATGTGGCTGTAGCCACCCATTTCCTCGGCCCTGCGCCGCTGGATACGGAACTTCTTGCGCCGCCTCTTGGCATTGACCTGCCGAAGTGTAGCTTCGAAACTATCGAAAAGATGAAGCTGGAAGGCGGGATTCTGGTTTTCGACGGAGGCAAGGTGTGACAGAGGGTTTTTCCTGCCGCGCCATATTAGCGGTACATTCTGAAATGCCAGAACATCCGCCCGGCCATGCAGCAGCTTCGGCGCCTCGCGCGCAATGGCGGACGCGATGTCCTCTCCCTCCCGTTCCGCAAAAGAAGCCTCGAAAAGGCCGGTATTGAGATTGTTGAAGCGGCCGCCGGGAAAGCCGGCCTTGCGAATGCCGCCTTCCGACACGATTTCGAGCGGCAGCAAAAAAATAGTCTCGCCGCCGCGCCGTCCGCGAAGCGTCAGTAACGGGGTGTTCTGCGTCCGCGCCCAGATGGAGCACCAGCCGAAACTCTGATGAAGCGAATTGAGCGGGTCGCTTTCCAGCCGCTCCCAATCGGCGCGAATGGTGGCGGCATCACTCACGAGGTCGATCAACAGCCGATCGGAACCGCGCCGCCCATTTGGGACGGCGGTGGGTGCTTGCCTCTCGCTGATGAAGACAGGCCCCTCAGCCGCCATCACTCTCTCCGGTTGTTTCGGTGGGACTATAGCGTCGAGCGGCAAACAATCAGTTTATAATATTGCGACCTGTGGATGTTATGCAGACGCTGCCGCTCAGTCCTGTTTTTTAGGCCCGGCCATCCATTTGATGATGAGCATGGCCGGCAGAATCCACAAAACCCCAGTGAATACGAAATATGCAAGATGCACCCACCACGGCGATTGAGCGAGCGCTGCCGATGCAATGGCCGTCGCCACCACGGCGTAAGCGACGACGAGGCAGATGATGACGATGGTGCCGATAAGCGATCTGAGGCGAGGAGGCATACATTCTTCCGTGATTGAACTGGTCTTGCGACTATAGCGCCGCGACCCCATGCCGCAAACCCTGAGGCCTTGTTTTGTAGTGCCGGTTGGGGCTAATCAACATGACTGTATGATGGAGACCCGAAATATGCGTTCGAACAGCGTAACGATGGCACATGGTTCTGCGGAAGTGGTGGTGGAGGCTGCCCTGCAGAAACAGGAGAAGGACCGTCGACTGCTGCGGATCTGGCTGCGGGTCGTGCTTTTCACGCTGTTCTGTCTGGTTCTCGTCGGCGGGGCGACGCGGCTCACCGAATCCGGCCTGTCGATCACCGAGTGGAAGCCGATCCACGGCGCCATCCCGCCGCTTTCCGTCGCTGAGTGGGAAGAGGAATTCCAGCTCTACAAGCGCATCCCCCAATATCAGGAAATCAACAAGGGCATGTCGCTCGACGAGTTCAAAACGATCTTCTGGTGGGAGTGGGCGCATCGCCTGCTCGCCCGCACGATCGGCATCATCTTCGCCCTGCCGCTTGCATACTTCTGGCTGAGCGGCCGCATCGAGAAACGTCTGCGCCTGCCACTCGTCGGTCTTCTTGCCCTTGGCGGTTTTCAAGGTTTTATCGGCTGGTGGATGGTATCATCTGGGCTCGTCAACCGCACCGATGTCTCGCAATATCGTCTCGCCACGCATCTGACGATCGCCTGCCTTATCTTTGCGGGTTGCATGTGGATTCTGCGCGGACTGTCGCACCATTCGCCTGACGCCGCCAACGAAAAGACGGGCAGGGGCTTTGCGGCCTTGCTGACGGTTCTCTGTCTTTTCCAGATTTATCTCGGCGCGCTGGTGGCAGGGCTGAATGCCGGCCTTTCCTACAATACCTGGCCGTTGATGGATGGCTCGCTGGTGCCGGGCGATCTTTTCCTGCAGCAGCCTTGGTGGATCAACCTTTTCGAAAATCCGAAGACGGTTCAGTTCATCCATCGTCTGGGTGCTTACACGCTGTTTGCCGCCACGCTGTGGCATATGGCATCAATGGCCCGCGCCTTGCCCGGCACGCCACACGCCCGACGCGCGGTGCTTTTCTTCGTGCTCGTCTCCATTCAGGCCGCGCTGGGCATCACCACGCTTTTGCTGCATGTGGATATCCACGTCGCGCTCGCCCATCAGGGCATGGCGCTGTTCGTGCTGGGCTTTGCGGTCGCCCATTGGCGCGGTTTCATCGGAGAATATCCCGCGCCGGTTTCGGTCGAAGTCAGGGACTGAGGCCGCTCAGAGCTGTCGAAGTACGTTTTTGATGGCTGCCGCGACAGCAAGCTCGTTGTCGCGCTCTTCGTCATTGCCGTCTTCATCATGCCAGGCGGCCGAGAGGCAGCCGTAAGCGAAGGCATATTGCAGCAACAGTCGTTCATCCCGTTGCAGCGCCTTCGCAAAGATTGCAGCCATGGAGGCGATGCGCGCTTCGCTGCGGGTGAGGTCGAAACGGTCGAGCGGATTGGAGAACATGTTGGCGACATCAAGCGCCGCGTCGCCGATCAGGCCTGCCGGATCGATGATGATCCAGCCGCGTTCACTGCGCATGATGTTCTCGTGATGCAGATCGCCGTGCAGCGGCCTGATATCTCGCTGCCGGTCGATCAGTGCCTGCGCCAGCGCGGCGCCCTCGATATAGGGGCTGTCCACGCCGTCAGTACGGTCCTGTTCGGCCTTGCGGAACAGGCTTTCGAAATAGAGCGGCAGCGTCAATAGGCTGGACGGCGGCGGCTGCTCGGAAGGCTGGTGATATCGGAGCAGGACCTCGGCGGCGGTTTCCGTTGCGGCATCGTCGTCGCCCTCCCGGAACAGCATGTCGCGAAGGGTTTCCGTGCCGGCATGTTCCATCAGCAGAATGTCATCGGAGCGGTCGAGCAGTTCGACGCAGCCGACACCGGCGCGCCATTCGATGAAATCCGCGCCGCGAAGGCTGTCCTTCAAGGCTTTTTTCTTCAGAACCTTGGCGACGGCAAGGGAACCGTCGCTGCGCATAAGCTCGTACACCACCCCTGCCGGCGTATCGGCAATCTGTTTTGCGGCCTCGATATTCCACGAGGCCGGAAAAGATGGGGCGGCATCACTCATGAGAAACGTCTCATGCGGAGAGCATCAGTTCCATGTTCTGCACGGCAGCACCGGATGCGCCTTTGCCGAGATTGTCAAGCAGCGCCACGAGATTGATATGCTCACCGCCCTCGGTACCGAAGACGAAGAGCTTCATCGTGTCCTTGCCAGCCAATTCCTCGGCATCGATACGCGCGAGCCCCTTGCTTTCGGCAAGCGGCACGACGCTGACGATATCCTGTCCCGCATAGTGGGCGGTGAGTGCCGCATGGATCGTTTCGATATCAGTGCCTTCCGCCAAGTCGGCCGCGAACAGCGGCACCTGGACGATCATGCCTTGCGGGAAGCGACCGACAGAGGGCGAAAACAGCGGCGCGCGGTCGAGCTGGCCATGAATCGTCATTTCCGGCACATGCTTGTGCTTGAGCGTCAGGCCATACAGGAAATTGTTGGCGCTGATGGCGTCGTCGCGGCTCTGGTCTTCCATCTGCGCGATCATCTGCTTGCCGCCGCCAGTGTAACCGGAAACCGCGTTGACGCTGACAGGATAACCGTCCGGCAGGAGGCCTGCGGCGCGCAGCGGGCGCAGAAGGGCGATCGCGCCGGTCGGGTAGCAGCCCGGATTTGCGACGAGGCGGGCGGAACGAACCTTTTCGCCCTGGTCCTTGTCCATTTCGGCAAAGCCGTAAGCCCAGTCCTGATGGACGCGATAGGCGGTCGAGGTGTCGATGATGCGGACATTATTGTTGCCAGCGACCATAGAGACCGCTTCCCGCGACGCATCGTCGGGCAGGCACAGGATTGAAATGTCGGCATTGTTGAGCATATCCTCGCGCATCGCCGCATTGCGACGTTCGGCTTCCGGAATGGACAGCAGCTCGATATCGCGGCGACCGGCAAGGCGCGTGCGGATCTGCAGACCCGTGGTGCCGTGTTCGCCATCGATGAAGATCTTCGCTGTCATGTCCTTGTCCTGACTTTTCAGAGTGTTGCGAGGGTATTCGGAATCAGTTTGGCAAGCGCCGTTGTCTTTGTCAGCCAGCCTTGGCCAGCCGTTCGGCACGCAGGCCAAGCATATACATTGCAACGGTCGCTCCGGCAATGGCGGTAATATCCGCGTGGTCATAAGCGGGTGCGACCTCCACCACATCAGAGCCGCGAATATCGAGCTGGCCAAGCCCGCGCAAAACGGAGAGAATTTTCGCACTGGTCGGCCCACCAGCCACAGGCGTGCCTGTTCCCGGTGCAAAGGCGGGGTCGAGGCAATCGATATCGAAGGTCAGGTAGGCAGGCATGCCAGCCGTGTGCTTGACGATCAGCGACGCGATATCCCTCGCCCGCATTTCTTCCACCTCGTAACCGTGCAGAATGCGGATGCCGAAATCTTCCGGGGCGTGGGTGCGGATGCCAATCTGGATGGATCGATCCGCGTCGATCAACCCATCCCGCACGGCGCGCGCCACGAAGGAACCGTGGTCGATGCGCTTGCCATCGTCAAACCAGGTATCCTGATGCGCGTCGAACTGCACCAACGCCAGTGGCCCGTGCCTGGCGACATGGGCCTTCAGCAGCGGCCAGGTAATGAAATGATCGCCGCCCAGCGTCAGCAGATAATCCGTCTTGGAGATGATCGACCGCGCTTCCTTCTCGATCGTGTCAGGCGTTTTCCAGTGGTTGCCGTAGTCAAGCAGGCAGTCGCCATAATCGATGGTCGGCATACGGGCAAAAAGATCGCGCGCGAAGGGATATTGCGGATCATTGTCGAAGATCGCCGAGGCGCGGCGGATCGCTTGCGGCCCGAAACGCGCGCCGGGACGATTGGATGTCGCGGCATCAAACGGGATCCCCCACACGGCCGTCGAAACACCCTTGAGGTTTTTCGTATATCTCCGCCGCATGAAGGACAACACGCCCGCATGGGTGGGGTCGGTAGCGGCCGATGTAAGGCTCGTCGCGGTGAAGGCGTGGTCGATTGTTTTGGATGGCATTGTTCACCCCTTGCGTTTTGCGCCGAGGTTGCTGTCTTCGCGCTCAAAAAACAAGGGAGGAATGCCATGAAAAAAGGCGGAGCCGAAGCCCCGCCTTCCGAAGTTCTGAACGAACCGTTCCGGTAAGCGATTAGCGCTTGGAGAACTGGAACGAACGGCGGGCCTTGGCCTTACCGTACTTCTTACGCTCGACAACGCGGCTGTCGCGGGTCAGGAAGCCGCCCTTCTTCAGAACGGAGCGCAGGCCCGGTTCGAAGTAGGTGAGGGCCTTGGACAGGCCGTGACGAACGGCACCGGCCTGACCGGAGAGACCACCACCGGCAACGGTGGCGATGATGTCGAACTGACCCGTACGGGCAGCGGCGACGATCGGCTGCTGGAGGATCATCTGCAGAACCGGACGTGCGAAATACGTGGTGAAATCGCGGCCGTTGATGATGATCTTGCCAGAACCGGCCTTGACCCATACGCGGGCTACGGCGTTCTTGCGCTTGCCGGTCGCATAGGAGCGGCCGAGGGTGTCAACCTTGCGGACGTGCACGGGAGCCGAAGCTTCCGATGCCGGGGCGAGGTCTTTCAGAGAGGAAAGATCGGCCATTATCAGGCGCTCCTTACGTTCTTCTTGTTGAGCGCGGCAACGTCGAGAACGACCGGCTGCTGTGCTTCGTGCGGGTGGTTGGAACCAGCGTAAACGCGCAGGTTCTTCATCTGACGACGGCCGAGCGGACCGCGCGGGATCATGCGCTCGACGGCCTTTTCAACGACGCGCTCCGGGAAGCGGCCTTCGATGATCTGGCGAGCCGTACGCTCCTTGATGCCACCCGGGTGACCGGTGTGCCAGTAGTACTTCTTGTCGGAATACTTCTTGCCGGTGAGGGCAACCTTTTCCGCATTGATAACGATGACGTTGTCGCCATCATCAACGTGGGGGGTGTAGGTAGCCTTGTGCTTGCCGCGCAGGCGGGTTGCAACGATGGTGGCGAGGCGACCAACAACGAGGCCTTCGGCGTCGATGATGACCCACTTCTTCTCCACCTCAGCGGGCTTCTGAACGAAAGTAGACATGAATTTCACTTTCTAACGTGGACCCGTCATCCTCTTCAGGAAGAGCATACGGGCGTTTCTTGTTGCTTGGTTTGGTTGCCGTTAAAGACAACCGCAAATGACCCTATTCCGGCTGGAATCCGGTCTGGCGCGCTTATACGGTGCGCGAGCCAAAGCGTCAATATGAACGAATTTGCGGGCCGTAAAAATAAGCAAATGAAATCATATAGTTATGTATGTGGTAATATTTTACCCCACTAAATTGACTTATTTTACCCTAGCCGCATCACCAGAACGCCCGCTGCAATGATGCCGCCGGCGAGATAACGCCACATGCTCGCGCGCTCCTTGAGGATAACCACGGAGATCATCAGCGCAAAAAGGATGGAGGTCTCCCGGAGCGCCGCGACGACGGCGACGGGCGCCTTCGTCATAGCGTAAAGGGCGAGCCCATAAGAGAGAATGGATCCGAAGCCGCCGATCAGGCCGCGCCACCAGTTGCGTCCGACATGCTGCATGACGGGTGCGACGCCGCGCTGGAAAAAGGCGAAGCCGAACAAAAGTACCGGCGGCAGAAGCGACATCCACAGCGTATAGGAGATGGCGTTGCCAGAGAGCCTTGCGCCAACACCATCCACGAATGTGTAGGAAGCGATTACGAAGGCATTGAGGAGGGCGACGAGGATTGCCTTTCCACCGCCCCGCCGGGCTTCGAAAGCGAGCGTCAGGATGCCCGCGGAGATGATGGCAACGCCGGCGAGGGCGAGGGGGCTCAAAACCTCGCTCAGGAACAGGCTGCTCGTCGCCGCAACGATCAAAGGCGCAACGCCGCGCATGACGGGATAGACGAGCCCGATGTCACCGATCGTATAGGCGGCGGCCACAAGGCGGAAGTAAGCGAATTGCAGGACGGCGGACGCAACCAGAAAAGGAACGGCGACAGGCGAGGGCAACGGCAGGAACGGCAGAAAGGGCAGCGAACAGGCCGCAGCGCCCGCCGCGATCAGAGATGCATCCAGTGATTTGTCGGTTCCCGATTTAACCAGCGCATTCCATCCGGCATGCAGCATCGCGCCCAGAAGCACCAGAAGAAGAATGTCGATTGTCACGGTAAAGACTCGCTTGCGGGCAACTTTTTGCAGCCTACAGCATCAGCCTGAAAACCGGAATCGATTTTAGACCTGGTCCGGTCGCTTTGCGGCGCAACCTCGATCGTTGAAGGCAGTCGGCTAACTTCATGGCGACAAATCTTTACGCGCGCAAAAAATATCCTTTCTGCGGGTGATCTCTCCTTGGAATGATTTTGCGTTGGCGCCTTGGTCAATTCCATGGAGAAAATGGCGATCTAGGCGATGGTGAGGAAGCGTTTTCTGAGCCCTGATGACGTCGCCGAAGCACGTCAAGCGCGAGAATCTGATTGTATTCCCTTGGAGCTGCAAAAGTCTTTCCGTTGATGTCAGAGTGAAAAGAAATTTCATAATGCGCCAGTTTTATGTCCTATATCGTTACAGGTTTTCGCTACGATCGATTTAGGTCATAACTTTGTGAAAATTAGGTGTCGCTAATTCAAGTGTGAACGGAATGAAAACAAACAGGAGACGAACGGCGCTCTGTGTGCACGCTTATGTTGTTTTCGGCGGCCCTCGTCGGGGCTCATCGTTATATTCAAAAGCTGAGGAATGCAGTCAATTTCATCCGCGTTTTCGTGTTTTATGAAATGGTTTTGCGTTTTCTGGTTCGTGCGCTTGTCCGCCAGAGTCATGGTTCGAGGATGAATTTCTAAGGAGCAGGATTAAAGCTGCCCGCTAGCCTTACTAGATGGAAGACGCGGACCTATATCGAAGAGACGTCTTCGACCATGCAGGCTGGCCTAACGCATCAAATAATTAGATGAAAGAGGTGAGCGCGTGCCTGTAAAACCGCGAGACACCTGGAAAGGGAGAAGTTGACATGCAGCATGATCATTACGAGCCCGACTACATCAGAAAAATTCTCACCGACGTCAAAACGATTGCGCTGCTCGGCGCGTCCCCTAACCCGGACCGGCCGAGCCACGGCGTGATGCGTTTTCTACTGTCAAAGGGTTACCGCGTGTTTCCCGTCAACCCCGGTCAGGCTGGCAAGGAGATATTGGGCCAGAAGGTCTACGCACGGCTCGCCGATATTCCCGAGCCCGTGGATATGGTCGACGTCTTTCGTGCGCCGGAATATCTGTCGGCTATCGTTGAAGAGGCGATAGTACTGCCGGAGCGACCGTCGGTGATATGGGGCCAGCTTTCCGTTCGCGATGACAACGCCGCAGCCAAGGCGGAAGCCTATGGCATGGATGTCGTGATGGACCGTTGCCCCGCAATTGAGTATCCGCGTCTCAATATTACAAGATAGTTAGTACGGATCAGACTTATCATTTGGCGGCAAGGCATTATGATCCCTCCAAAATTCCAACGGAGGAAACATCATGTCGAGCAGCAATCCCGGATTTTCGACGCTGGCCGTCCATGCGGGCGCACAACCTGATCCGACAACCGGCGCACGCGCGACACCGATTTATCAGACCACGGCCTATGCCTTTCGCGATGCGGACCACGCCGCAGCCCTTTTCGGACTAAAAGAGTTCGGCAATATATATACCCGCATCATGAACCCCACCCAGGCGGTTCTGGAGGAGCGCGTGGCGGCGCTGGAAGGCGGCACGGCGGCGCTTGCTGTCGCGTCCGGCCACGCGGCGCAATTGCTCGTCTTCCACACGCTTCTGCAGCATGGCGACAATTTCGTCGCGGCGCGCCAGCTTTATGGCGGTTCGATCAACCAGTTCGGCCATGCCTTCAAGGGTTTTGACTGGCAGGTGCGCTGGGCTGACGCTGCTGATCCCGGGAGCTTCGAGGCGCAGATTGACGAGCGCACGCGCGCGGTTTTCATCGAGAGCCTTGCCAACCCCGGCGGCACCTTCGTGGATATCGCCGCCATTGCCGAGGTTGCCCACCGCCACGGCCTGCCGCTGATTGTCGATAACACCATGGCGAGCCCCTATCTGCTGCGACCGCTCGAACACGGTGCCGACATCGTGTTGCATTCGCTGACGAAATTCCTTGGCGGCCACGGCAATTCCATGGGCGGTATCATCGTTGACGGCGGCACCTTCGACTGGTCTGCAACGGACCGATATCCGGCCCTGTCGCAGCCGCGGCCGGAATATTCCGGCGTGGTGTTGCACCAGACATTTGGCAATTTCGCCTTCGCCATAGCCTGCCGCGTTCTCGGATTGCGTGACCTCGGCCCGGCGATCTCACCCTTCAATGCTTTCCTCATTCTGACCGGTATAGAAACCCTGCCGCTACGCGTTCAACGCCACTCCGACAGTGCGCTTGCCGTTGCCAAATGGTTGAAAGTACATCCCAAGGTGGGATGGGTGAATTATGCCGGTCTTGAAGATAGCGATAACCACGCTCTTCAGCAGCAATATTCACCAAAGGGCGCGGGCTCCGTTTTCACCTTTGGTGTTAAGGGCGGCTACGCGGCCGGCAAGGCGCTTGTGGAAGGGCTGCAACTCTTCTCCCATCTTGCGAATATCGGCGATACGCGCTCCCTCGTCATCCATCCCGCATCCACGACCCATGCGCAGCTGACGCCGGAACAGCAGACGGCGGCGGGTGCAGGACCGGATGTGGTTCGCCTTTCGATCGGCATTGAGGACGTCAAGGACATCATCGCAGACCTCGAACAGTCGCTGTCGAAAGTCTGAGGACCTGCGGCTATGACAAATCTCGTGCCTTTTGAAGACAGCAGCGTCGAGGTGGAGCACGGTGCGCCTGCGCCTGATAGGCTGCTTTCCGGCGACCCCAAATTCACCACATGGAATCTGGAGGAGGCGCCGGGCGGCATCTACGCCGGCATCTGGCAGTCCACGCCCGGCAAATGGCGGGTGGTCTACGAGGAATGGGAGTATTTCAACATTCTCGAGGGCCACTCCATCCTGACCGAAGACGGTGGCACACCGCGTGAGCTGAGGGCCGGCGACCGCGTCATTCTCCGTCCAGGCTTTACCGGAACCTGGGAGGTGGTGGAAACCACGCGGAAGGATTACGTCATCCGGCTGTGAGAGCCGGGTGTTTTCCAGCGCCTATTGCGCTTCGAATTTAAGGATCGACGGCAGAAGCCCGGGAAACCGGGCTTCGAGATCCTCTGTTCGGACAACACTGATATTTTCGACGCCCTGCTTGTGGGTGCGAATCAAGCCGGCTTCCCGCAGAATACGCATATGACTGGACAGGGTGGAGCGCGGCATGTCCTGACAGGGCGCCGCCGCACCGCAATTTTGCCCCGTCTCGGAACCCCATAATTTTCTGACGATACCCATGCGCGCAGGTTCGCCGAGAGCGGCGAGCACGGCGGTGAGCGAGATGTCTTCGCGAGCAGGATGAAAAAACTGAGCCATAAGCGGCCTGTAGCATATGGATTGACAAGCTTCAATATTTCAATAAAACCGAAATACCGAATTATGGTGTTTCGGAAATGATGACATTCATGGAGTGTGCAATGTCTGGATTATTCAGTGGGCAGGTCGTGGTCGTTACCGGCGGGTCGACAGGCATCGGCTTTTCCGTCGCGAAGTTGGCTCTGGAAGGCGGAGCCACTGCCGTTTATGTGACGGGCCGTAACGCCGCCAATCTCGAAGCCGCAGTCGCCAGGCTCGGGCGGGGGGCGATCGGATTTGCGTCCGATGTGGCCAATCTCTCCGATCTGGAAAGGCTCAAGGCACGCATCGAGGCCGATGGCCGGAAAGTGGACGTGCTGGTTGCCAATGCTGGTATCGCCGAGAACAATGACCTCGGCGATACCCACGAGGCCCTCTACGACCGGATTTTCGACATCAACGTCAAGGGCGTGTTCTACACCGTGCAGACATTGCTGCCGGTCCTGCGCGATGGCGGCTCGGTCGTGCTCACCGGGTCCATCGTCGGTAACAAGGGCCTTGAGCGGTTGAGCGCCTATAATGCCTCCAAGGCTGCCGTTCGCTCATTCGCCCGCAGTTTTGCCAACGACCTGAAGGCGAGGAGCATCCGCGTCAATACGGTGAGCCCCGGCATGACACGCACGCCGATCATGGAAAACGGCCTGAAGCTGGACCAAGAAAAGATCGCCGGTTACGAGGCGTATCTAAAAGACGCCGCACCGATCGGTCGTATGGCAGACCCCGACGAGATTGCCGAGGCCGTGCTTTTTCTGGCATCGTCCAAGGCAAGCTACATCACCGGCGTCGAACTCTCGGTTGATGGCGGTCTCGCTCAGATCTGAGGCGTGAGGCTCAGGCAACGCTCACCAGCTTAGATCGAGCCGCTCCAGGCCATGGAAGTGATAGACATCCTTGACCTTGGGCGGCTCTGCGATCTTCAGGCCGGGCAGACGTTTGAAAAGCAGCGGCAGGGCGAGATTGAGCTCCAGCCTCGCCAGCGGCGCGCCGATGCAGAAATGGATGCCGGCGCCGAAGGAGACATTGGCGCCTTCGTTCCGGTCCGGCCGAAACGTCAGCGGGTCGGAGAATTTCAATGGATCGAGATTGGCAGCAGCCAGGATGAGGCTCACCTTGTCGCCGCGCTTGAATGTGACGCCGTCGATCTCGACCGGCTCCAGAACCCAGCGCTGGAAGATGTGCACCGGTGCGCAGATGCGCAGGGTTTCTTCCACCGTTCGTTCCGTGGCGACCTCGTCGTTGAACAAGGCCTGCGGCAATATCCCGCTTTCCAGAATGATACGCACGGAATTGCCGATCTGGTGCACGGTCGCTTCGTGGCCCGCGTTGAGCAGGACGATGGTTGTTGATACCAGCTCGTCATCCGTCAGGTACTGGCCCTTGTGCTCCGTATGGATCATGTGGCTCAGAAGGTCGTCCCTGGGTGCCGCCCTTCGCTCAGCAATCACACTGCGGACATAATCCGAAAATTCCTTTGCAGCCCTGTCAGCCAGAAGTTCGTCTTCGGGCGTGCGCTTGAATATGTACATGCCGACATAGGCATGTGACCATTTGAGAAGCTGCGGCCCCATCTCCTCGGGAATGCCGATCATGCGGGCGATCATCGTCACCGGGATGATATCGGCGTAGGAGGAGAGCAGTTCCGTCTCGCCCTTCTTTTCGAAAGCATCGATCAGCCGGTTGGCGAGTTCCTCGATTTCCGGCTTCATCCTGTCGACATGGCGGGAAACGAAGGCGCGGTTGATAAGGGTGCGCAGGCGCGTGTGTTCGGGCGGTTCGAGCTCTAGAAGCGAATGCTGCTCGGCAAGGTCGAAGTTCTTCACATGCTCGAATGGCTGCGGCAGGCCCAGTTCCTCGCGGCTTGCCACATGCAGAATCTGGCGACCGAAACGGCGGTCGCGCAGGAGGGCGCTGACATGGTCGTAACCGGTGAAAAACCATTGCCGCTGCTCTTCCCAGTAGAAGGTAGGACATTGTGCATGGAGCGCGGCATAAACCGGGTTCGGATCGTTGTAGAAGGCCGGATCGCGGGCATCAAGGGAAACGCGGCGTGTGGCGGGATCGATTTGGAGGAAAGGAAATGTCGCTGTCATGGTGATGGTTTAAGCTGACTGCCGGGTTTTGAAAAGGTCGGTCCGACAGCTCGTTGGCGTTCGAAGAGGTGTCACCCCGCGGTGATAGGGTTACCGGCTGGCAATTGCAGCTATACGGTTGAGCGCCGCGACCTGCCGATCCGCATTGTTATCCATCGGATCTTCGTCGCGATCCGTGGCCGGTACGACGACATTGGCTGAATTCACATGGATGACGGTGCGGTTGCGCCCCGCTTTCTTGGCCGCATAAAGCGCGCGGTCCGCCTCGGTCATCATCTTGTTGAGGTCGGCATCCCTGACGACCGCTTCGGATATGCCAACGCTGGTCGTGACTTCGATCGCCTGACCGCGGGCGGTGATGTTGGAGTGGCGCAGGTTGCTGCGAATGGATTCCGCCAGCGCCACGGTGCTGGAGGGGCTGTCCACCTCGGCGACCAGAGCAAATTCCTCGCCCCCCATTCGAACGAAGAGGCCTCGGTTGCCGATGACGCGCTGCGCAATGGAGCAGAAGTGAACGAGCACGGCGTCACCCGACTGGTGGCCATAGCGGTCGTTGATCTTCTTGAAATGATCGATGTCGAAAAGAGCGAGCGCCACGTAGCGGTCAGAGGCATGGGCGCGCTTTTTGATGCGATCGAATTCCTCAAGCAGGCCGCGCCGGTTGAGAACGCCCGTCAGATGATCCGTCATGGCGAGACGCTGTAGACGAACCTCCGTATCCTCCATGATAATCTTGGCGCTGATCATGATGATCGCGGTGAAGCCGAGCATGCCGGAAAACGCAAGCGCCGATGTCAGCGGAATGGCATTGGGGGCAGCAGCATTGGCCGGGATGACAATCGAGGCGACGATAGCGCCGGCGAAAGCCTGCAGGATCAGGATCGTCGCCAGGACCTTTCGGCTGCGCGAGCGGCGCTCACTGCTCGCGAGAAGAATTCCTGCGAGCATGAAATAGCCCGTGGCCGCACTGGCGTGATAAAGCAGGATGCGGGCCACCATATTGTCGCGCACAGCCGGCACGAACATTCCCGCGATCCACAGCAGGGCCGGGATCGCGATCCAGCCGGCGAGCGTGCGTCGCTCCAGCGTGAGGAGGCCGGCAAGCCAGAAACCGAACGCGGCCAGCGCCAACGTGTTGCCGACCTGAATGGACAGGAAGCTTGAAATTTCCCCACGCAAAGCGACCATGACCGTCCCGACGCCGGTCACGAGAAAACCGGCCGCGAAATAGAGATTATGCCGACGGGCAGGGCGGTGCAGCCACAGGGTTCCCAAAAGCACGGCAAGGGTAAACGTTTCCGCCGCCCACAGTAGCGTGCTCGTCTTTGCATCCAGCATTGCAAAATCCTATCTGCGCCATCATGCGGCAATAGCGGGCAAGGTCGCACGACGTGCGTCATTCCCGCTGAATTGTTGAGCTGCCATTCCGCCCGGACGGGCCTATTCGCCAATGGGAACCGAAATTCGTTTTTCAGTATCAGCAGCAAATACTAACGAGTTCTTGCCGGTTAGAAGTTATATCTGTGCACGACGGAGAAATTTTTCGTCGTCGCCAGTCTTGGTAAAATTTTGATGGCGCGGAAACAAGTGGCTGCGGTTGGGGCGACCGGGTGCAAAAGCCTGCCGGTGCTGGCCCTCAAGCCCTGTAAACGCTGTTGAGCCGTTAAGGATATGCGGCTTCCTGTCTTGAAGTACGGGGCAGGGACACTCTATGTAGGGGGAACGAAGGTTAGAAGTGATTCCGGAGCGGTTTTCCGCGAAGGGCAGAGTTGACAAAGGACGGACATGAAAAATCCAGTTGATACCGCCATGGCTCTGGTGCCGATGGTCGTTGAGCAGACCAATCGCGGCGAACGCTCCTACGACATATTTTCCCGTCTTCTCAAGGAACGCATCATTTTCCTCACCGGTCCGGTGGAAGACCAGATGGCGTCGCTCGTCTGCGCCCAGCTGCTTTTCCTCGAGGCGGAAAACCCCAAGAAGGAAATTGCGCTCTACATCAATTCGCCAGGTGGCGTCGTGACCGCCGGCATGGCGATCTACGATACGATGCAGTTCATCCGTCCTGCGGTCTCGACGCTCTGCGTCGGTCAGGCCGCATCCATGGGCTCGCTGCTTCTGGCCGCGGGTGAAAAGGGAATGCGTTTTGCGACCCCGAACGCCCGCATCATGGTGCACCAGCCGTCTGGCGGTTTCCAGGGACAGGCTTCGGATATCGAGCGCCATGCCCGCGACATCATTAAGATGAAGCGCCGTCTGAATGAAGTCTATGTGAAGCACACTGGCCGCACGCTCGAAGAGGTTGAAAAAACCCTTGATCGCGACCATTTCATGGATGCAGACGAGGCGAAGGACTGGGGTGTGATCGACAAGATCCTGACGTCGCGCCAGGAAATCGAAGGCGCCGCCGCGAATTGAGGCGCGCCGCTTTTTGACGTTTGTTTGAAGCCGCAAAAGTAATTTCGGGGCTTTCAACCGCAACAGAAAGCGATATTAGTATATATAAAGGCTATGTTGAGATTTTATGACGTAGCTTTGGTTTTGATGGGGAATTCGTTGCAGCCGGTTGTCAGGTCCTGTATCTGATACGGCTAGTACCCCGTTAAACGAGGCGGATACGGCAATGCACCCCAAGGGCGGTCGTATCTGCGGGCGGTAAGTTGACCGCGATCCGTTTGGCGGACCTGCGGCGTGCTGGAAGGAAAGTGATATGAGCAAAGTCAGCGGCAGCAACGGCGGCGACTCTAAGAATACACTCTATTGTTCATTCTGCGGCAAGAGCCAGCACGAAGTCCGGAAACTCATTGCCGGACCGACGGTGTTCATCTGCGATGAATGCGTCGAATTGTGCATGGACATCATCCGCGAGGAGAACAAGACGTCGATGGTGAAGTCGCGCGAGGGTGTACCCACCCCGCAGGACATCATCAAGATCCTCGACGAATACGTCATCGGCCAGAAGCAGGCGAAGAAGATTCTGTCCGTGGCCGTTCACAACCACTACAAGCGCCTCGCGCACGCCTCCAAGAATGGCGATGTCGAGCTTGCGAAGTCGAACATCATGCTCGTCGGCCCGACGGGTTGTGGCAAGACCTATCTTGCCCAGACGCTCGCCCGCATCATCGACGTTCCCTTCACCATGGCGGACGCAACGACGCTGACCGAAGCCGGTTATGTCGGCGAGGACGTGGAAAACATCATTCTGAAGCTGTTGCAGGCAGCGGATTACAATGTCGAGCGCGCCCAGCGCGGCATCGTCTATATCGACGAAGTCGATAAGATTTCCCGCAAGTCGGACAATCCGTCCATCACGCGCGACGTGTCGGGCGAGGGCGTTCAGCAGGCGCTTCTGAAGATCATGGAAGGCACGGTCGCTTCCGTTCCGCCGCAGGGTGGACGCAAGCATCCGCAGCAGGAATTCCTGCAGGTGGATACGACCAACATCCTGTTCATCTGCGGCGGCGCCTTTGCCGGCCTCGACAAGATCATCTCGGCCCGTGGCGAAAAGACCTCGATCGGCTTCGGTGCGACCGTCAAGGCGGAAGACGACCGGCGTGTGGGCGAAGTGCTGCGCGAGCTGGAGCCGGAAGATCTGGTGAAGTTCGGCCTCATTCCGGAATTCATTGGCCGTCTGCCCGTTCTGGCGACGCTGGAAGACCTGGATGAAGATGCGCTGATCCAGATCCTGTCCGAGCCGAAGAACGCTCTGGTCAAGCAGTATCAGCGCCTGTTCGAGATGGAAGATGTCGAGCTGACCTTCCACGAGGACGCGCTGCGCGAAATCGCCCGCAAGGCGATCACCCGCAAGACCGGTGCCCGTGGCCTGCGCTCGATCATGGAAAAGATCCTGCTGGATACCATGTTCGAACTGCCGACGCTGGAAGGCGTACGCGAGGTCGTCATTTCCGACGAGGTCGTCAGCGGTGTCGCCCGTCCGCTTTACATCTATGCGGACCGTCAGGAAGAAAAGACCAACGTTTCGGCCTGATGGGCTGATGCAATGTTGGACGAATTTAAAGGCCCGCATCCGTGCGGGCCTTTTCTATTGGAGCGACTTTGCGAAACTTGCGTCTAACTTGATGAAGCCCGATTTTGCGTTTGGAGCGGATTGCGCTTTGCTGATAAAGTCTTACAACTGATTTGCAGCGCGATATGACGGAAATGTGAAATTCGTCGGCGACCCGGTTCCTGACCCTTGAGGATAACCGGAATGTCGGGAGTATGAGCCAGCGCTGAGTTTTGTTGAGTTTCTCGGTCTTGCCGCTGCGTAAGGCTGTCTGTTCCGACGACTTGAAATCGGTGTTTCGAAACTCCACTTTCAGTCTCGAGAAATGAATGTGCCGGATGCCCCAAGCTGTCCGGCAAAGTGTCCCGAAAGGGACCAGGAAAGGAAATGATATGACGAACATCACGTCTGCGGCATCTGGTGGTACCTATCCTGTACTTCCCCTGCGCGACATTGTCGTTTTCCCGCATATGATCGTTCCCCTGTTCGTCGGGCGGGAAAAATCCATTCGTGCGCTCGAGGAAGTCATGGGTTCGGACAAGCAGATCATGCTTGTCACCCAGATCAATGCCAGCGACGACGATCCGGCACCTGAAGCTATCCACAAGGTCGGCACTGTCGCCAATGTGCTTCAACTCCTGAAGCTTCCCGATGGCACCGTGAAGGTGCTGGTGGAAGGCAAGGGCCGCGCCCAGATCGACAGCTACACCGGCCGCGAGGATTTCTACGAAGCCTCGGCGACGCCGTTGCAGGAGCCTGCCGAAGACCCGGTCGAAATCGAGGCGCTCTCGCGTTCGGTCGTTTCGGAATTCGAGAGCTATGTGAAGCTCAACAAGAAGATTTCGCCCGAGGTTGTCGGCGCTGCCGGCCAGATCGACGATTATTCGAAGCTTGCCGATACGGTTGCTTCTCACCTGTCGATCAAGATCACCGAAAAGCAGGAAATGCTGGAAACCGTCAGCGTGAAGCAGCGGCTTGAAAAGGCGCTTGGCTTCATGGAAGGCGAGATTTCCGTGCTTCAGGTCGAAAAGCGCATCCGCTCGCGCGTCAAGCGTCAGATGGAGAAGACCCAGCGCGAATATTACCTGAACGAGCAGATGAAAGCGATCCAGAAGGAACTCGGCGACGGCGAGGATGGCCGTGACGAGATGGCCGAGTTGGAAGAGCGCATCGCCAAGACCAAGCTTTCCAAGGAGGCCAAGGAAAAGGCTGAAGCGGAAATGAAGAAGCTGCGCCAGATGAGCCCGATGTCCGCGGAAGCGACCGTCGTGCGCAACTATCTGGACTGGTTGCTTGGCCTGCCCTGGGGCAAGAAGTCCAAGATCAAGGCCGACCTCAACAACGCCGAGAAGATCTTGGATCAGGACCACTTCGGTCTGGACAAGGTCAAGGAGCGGATCGTCGAGTATCTGGCAGTGCAGGCCCGTGCGACGAAAATCCGTGGCCCGATCCTGTGCCTCGTCGGCCCGCCCGGCGTCGGCAAGACCTCGCTCGCCAAGTCGATCGCCAAGGCGACCGGCCGCGAATATGTGCGCATGGCGCTGGGTGGCGTTCGTGACGAAGCGGAAATCCGCGGTCACCGCCGCACCTATATCGGCTCCATGCCGGGCAAGATCGTTCAGTCGATGAAGAAGGCCAAGAAGGCGAACCCGCTCTTCCTGCTCGACGAAATCGACAAGATGGGCATGGATTTCCGTGGCGATCCGTCGTCGGCGCTGCTCGAGGTTCTCGATCCGGAACAGAACTCCACCTTCATGGACCACTACCTGGAAGTGGAATACGACCTGTCCGACGTGATGTTCGTGACCACGGCCAACACGCTGAACATCCCGGGCCCGCTGATGGACCGTATGGAAGTGATCCGCATCGCCGGTTACACGGAAGACGAAAAGCGCGAAATCGCCAAGCGTCACCTGCTGCCGAAGGCGATCAAGGAACATGCCCTGCGTCCGGCAGAATTCTCGGTCACCGATGATGCCCTGATGGTCGTCATCCAGCAGTACACCCGCGAGGCGGGCGTGCGCAGCTTCGAACGCGAGCTCATGAAGCTGGCGCGCAAGGCTGTCACCGAGATCATCAAGGGCAAGGTCAAGTCCGTGGAAGTCACCGCTGCCAATGTTCCGGATTATCTGGGCGTTCCGCGGTTCCGCCACGGCGAGGCCGAGCGCGAGGATCAGGTCGGTGTCGTCACAGGTCTAGCCTGGACGGAAGTCGGCGGTGAGCTGCTCACCATCGAAGGCGTGATGATGCCGGGCAAGGGCCGTATGACGGTCACCGGCAACCTCAAGGAAGTGATGAAGGAATCCATTTCGGCGGCGGCATCCTATGTCCGCTCGCGCGCCGTGGACTTCGGCATCGAACCGCCGCGCTTCGACAAGAGCGACATCCACGTGCACGTACCGGAAGGGGCAACCCCGAAGGATGGTCCGTCGGCCGGTGTCGCCATGGCAACCGCCATCGTCTCCATCATGACCGGCATTCCGGTTTCGAAGGATGTGGCGATGACAGGCGAGATCACGCTTCGTGGTCGCGTTCTGCCGATCGGTGGCCTGAAGGAAAAGCTGCTTGCAGCGCTTCGCGGCGGCATCAAGAAGGTGCTGATTCCGGAAGAAAACGCCAAGGATCTGGCGGAGATTCCGGACAACGTAAAGAACGAGATGGAAATCATTCCGGTATCGCGCATGGGCGAGGTTATCAAGCACGCCCTCATCCGCCAGCCGGAACCCATCGAGTGGGACGGCAGCATCGAAACGCCCGTGATTGCAACGGTCGAAGGTGTTGATGACGGCAGCCAGACCATCGCACATTGAAGGCCCACAGGCACACGAAAGGCGGGAATCGCCTTTCGTGGCGTGTGTCGCGTAGATTCAATGTGTTAGCCCTTCCAAGGGGAGTGCGGTGTTTAGTCCCGCGCAAGTGATGCGAATTTGGCACGAATATGTGGAAGGCCGGCAGAAATGTCGGCCTTTTTTGTGAAAAAAACTCCAGACCCCTTGTTTTTCAGGCGATTCCAGCGCTTTTGGGTTGCTGCGCGCGGATACAAACGTATTCTGCGCCGACTTAATTTGAGTCGTTTCAAACCATTGAAAGGGGTGGAAACATGAACAAGAACGAGCTCGTCTCTGCTGTTGCCGAAAAGGCTGGTCTCACGAAGGCAGATGCTGCTTCCGCTGTTGATGCCGTATTCGAAACCGTACAGAGCGAACTGAAGAACGGTGGCGACATCCGTCTCGCCGGCTTCGGCAGCTTCTCCGTCAGCCGTCGTGAAGCCTCCAAGGGCCGCAACCCTTCCACGGGTGCTGAAGTCGATATCCCGGCTCGCAACGTTCCGAAGTTCTCCGCAGGCAAGGGCCTGAAGGACGCCGTCAACTCGTAAGGTTTCCGAAGGGTCGCGACGCCCGCGGCGGGCGAGCGGCTTTTCAGGTCACGAGGATAGATGTTTTGACGCGTTAACGCCATTATGGCGCGCCTGTGTGGCCTCCATCCGGCCACAAGGGCGCTCCGATAAGCGGAATGGACGCAGATACAAAAAAGCCCGGTCTCCAAGGCCGGGCTTTTTGATTCCCGGCGTCGGGTGTCATGCCACTGTCATGTCTTTGACGCAGAAGCCTTGGGGTGTTTCTGGATCGAAGGGGGATTACAATGGCGTTCCGATTTTCTCATATGGCTTTGAGCGCGGCGCTGCTTACATCCGCTGCCTTCCCGGCGGCGGCCGAGCCGGTCTTTAACCGCATCGCATCTTTTCCCGTTGCGAAGAACCTGCCTGCTGACAAGGACACGAAGTCCGTCACCTCGGCTGAAATCATCACCGCCAGTGAAGACGGCAAGACGCTGATCTATTCGGACAGCCCGCTCGGAGGCATTGGTTTCATCGACATCACCGATGCGAAAGCCCCTAAGGCCGGCGGGGCATTATTGCTGGAAGGTGAGCCGACCTCCGTCGCCGTGGCCGGTCTCAAGGTTCTGGCCGGCGTCAATACCTCGGAAAACCGCGCCAACCCGTCGGGAAAGCTGGTGACGATCGATATCGCCACCAAGAAGGTCGAAGTAAGCTGCGATCTCGGCGGCCAGCCCGATTCCGTCGCGGTTTCCCCGGACAGGACCTTTGCCGCCATCGCGATCGAAAACGAACGGGACGAAAAGGTGAATGAAGGCGCACTGCCGCAGATGCCGGCCGGTTATCTGGTAACGGTTGGCCTGAAAGACGGCGTGGCCGATTGCGCGAGCCTGAAGAAGATCGACGTTACCGGTCTCGCCGAAATTTCGCCTGAGGATCCGGAGCCCGAATTCGTCTCGATCAATGCCAATGGCGAGATCGCGCTGACGCTCCAGGAAAACAACCATATCGTCATTATCGACGGCAAGACAGGCGCGGTGAAGACGCATTTCTCTGCCGGCACCGTCGATCTGGAAGGCATCGACACCAAGACCGATGGTCAACTGAAGTTCACCGACAAGCAGGAAGGCCGCAAGCGCGAGCCGGATGCGGTGAAGTGGCTGGACAATGACCGTATCGTCATCGCCAACGAGGGCGACTGGCAGGGCGGTGCACGCGGCTTCACCATTTTCGACAAGACTGGCAAGCTCCTTTATGAAGCCGGCGCTTCGCTCGAGCACGCGGTTGCCGCCATTGGCCACTATCCGGAAAAACGCTCCAAGGCCAAGGGCATAGAGCCGGAAGGCCTGGAAACGGCGACCTTTGATGGTCAGAAGTACTTTTTCGTGCTTGCCGAGCGCGCTTCCATCGCCGCTGTTTACAAGGATACCGGCGCCGAGCCGCAGTTGACGCAGCTCCTGCCTTCGGGCATTTCGCCGGAGGGTGCCGTCGCCATTCCCTCGCGCAACCTTTTCGTCACGGCCAACGAGGCTGATCTGGTCGAGGATGGCGGCGCCCGCTCGCATGTCATGATCTATGAACGTGCCGAAGGCGAGCCGGCCTATCCGCAGCTGGTATCCGCCACCGTCGATGGCGCGCCGATCGGTTGGGGTGCTCTTTCGGGCCTGGTTGGCGATGGCGAAAAGCCTGGCATTCTCTATGCCGTCTCCGACTCAGTCTATGGCAACCAGCCGTCGATCTACACCATCGACACGACGAAGAAGCCTGCCACCATCAGCAGCGTGCTGCGTGTCAAGCGCGACGGCATTACCGCGCAGAAACTCGATATCGAAGGCATCGCGCTGGATGGCAAGGGCGGATTCTGGCTGGCCTCGGAAGGCGACAGCGCCAAACTTGTTCCGCACGCGCTCTACAACGTCAACGCCAAGGGTGAGATCAAGGCCGAAATCGCCTTGCCGAAGGAACTGCTCACCGGCGATACCCGCTTCGGCTTCGAAGGCGTGACCATGGTCGGCAAGGGCGATGACGCCACGCTGTGGATGGCCGTGCAGCGCGAATGGGGCACGGACGAGAAGGGCTTCGTGAAGCTCCTCTCCTATAATCCGAAGTCCAAGGAGTGGGGCGCCGTGCGTTATCCGCTCGACAAGACCGAGGCAGGCTGGGTTGGCCTGTCTGAAATCACCGCGCAGGGCGAATATGTCTATATCATCGAGCGCGACAACCAGATCGGCGACAAGGCCAAGATCAAGAAGCTCTACCGCGTCGCGATCGCCGACCTGAAGCCTGGCAAGATCGGTGGCGAGCTGCCGCTTGTCGCCAAGCAGGAAGCCCACGACTTCCTGCCTGACCTCAAGGGCCAGACTAACGGCTATATCGTCGACAAGCTGGAAGGCTTCACCTTCGACAAGGCGGGAACGGCCTATGCCGTGACAGACAATGACGGTGTCGATGATTCCTCAGGCGAGACGCTTTTCTTCAAGGTGGAGATGAAGGCGATCAACTGATTGCCCAATCACCAAGCGCATAAAGAAAAGCCGGGCAGAGCCCGGCTTTTCCGTCTTGTGGGGAACAGCGTCAGAACGATCCGCCTGCCGATGCCGCGCCACGCGTGCCGACAATATCGGGGTGCCGTTTGGGAATCGGAATTTAGATGGTCGTCCGTCGGCGTCCAGCGAGGTGCTGCGGAAGGATCGTAACCGATCATCGCCCCATGGAATTTTTGCTCTTTATACTATCTGGTTTCTCTGAGTCCTGCTGGACCCAGCGGAAAAAAATATAAACAGGCAGCGCAATAAGCGCGAGTGTAACAAACGCGTCGATCGACATGGTTTCATCCATCAGTTCAACCGCTCATCATGAAACGGTGAGCCAAGCATGCCCGAAATCTATTTAAAAAGTCTAAATCTCGTTATTTTTCCGGGTGTTACGGAGTGATACAGAGATCCCGTGAGCCTGTCGGAATGTGGGGCAGGCGTATCAATCTGGGATAGATCACTCGTGCGGAAGCTGCCTCAGAGGCGCGAGGGCATCGAGCTAAGATCGTTGCAAAGCCGGATGGCCTGTGCGTGCAATCAACCGCTCAGCTAAAGCGAAGATGCCGCCACACATGCATATATCTGAACAGATCAGGAAAATGGTGGGCGATGAGAGACTCGAACTCCCGACATCCTCGGTGTAAACGAGGCGCTCTACCAACTGAGCTAATCGCCCTTCGCGTGTCTCGGATCGTGTCCGCCGCGTCGGTGGCCGTGATGTATTCGGATCGGAAAAAAACCGCAAGGGCTTTTGTGAAGTTTTTTTGTTTTTTTTCGCCATGGCTTTTTTCGTCATCGCAGGGCAGGGGAGAAAACCCGACAACCGCGGGCTTTTTAGGGGAAACATGAAACCCGCGAGGTCCCTGTCGCGCTCCGGAAGCTCGCTTGATGGTATGGCTGACTGTGGACAAGTTTTTTGTTTTCGTTGGGAAAACCCGGGAAATCACGGCGTTAGCGGCCATCCTCCTTAATGGCGTCACGGTTTTTCCCGATCAAAATGAAGAAGCTTATTCTTTTGTCGTGAAACCTGCTTGACACCCCCGCACGAACGCCGTAGTTAGCCGCTCATCGAACAGCCGAGGCTGGTTCGAGCGGCGGGACAAGCTCCTGTCGTCAGGAGTTGCGGGTGTAGCTCAGTCGGTTAGAGTGCCGGCCTGTCACGCCGGAGGTCGCGGGTTCGAGCCCCGTCACTCGCGCCATCCTGTTCCTCGGAAAACGCAGACGAATGTCTGTGGTGCGCGGGTGTAGCTCAGTCGGTTAGAGTGCCGGCCTGTCACGCCGGAGGTCGCGGGTTCGAGCCCCGTCACTCGCGCCATTTCTTTCCTGAAATGCTTCTCCAGATCATGTCGAGCGCGCTCACCGATAGCGCGTCAATCGCACCGATCCGTTCCGCTGGTTTCGGCCTTTTCGGCCATGATTTTTCCTGCGTTTTTAAGTCAAGTTTCGATTCTCGCAAACCGTCACTTCGCCGCTGTTTTGACGTAAAATTCGTGTGACTTTTTTGCGGCTGCGTCGTTCAATCGATTATTATTGTATTTGAGTGGCTTAGGCCGGAATTGTGGCCCAAAATTGCGTCAATTCCGGCAATATTGTTGCCAATGAATGCGGCAGGTGTCTTGAAAAGGTGCCTAAACTCTTGCAGAGAGGGCGCGGCTGCGCTAACCACTTTGGCGTTGCAACATATTGTCCGCTTTTTGAGACTCAAGGTCACAAAGGCAGGCCCGGCACCCGGCCGGGCAAGGAAGAGACCATGACTGAACTCCTCAGTTCCTACATTCCGATCGCAATCTTCATCGGTATCGCTCTCGTCATCGGCCTGGCGCTTCTCATTGCGCCATTTGCTGTTGCCTACAAGGCGCCGGACCCGGAAAAGCTGTCTGCTTTCGAGTGCGGTTTCAACGCCTTCGACGACGCCCGCATGAAGTTCGATATCCGCTTTTATCTGGTTTCGATTCTGTTCATCATCTTTGACCTGGAAGTCGCTTTCCTGTTCCCATGGGCGGTGTCTTTCGGTGAGATGGGCTGGTTCGGTTTCTGGTCGATGATGGTGTTCCTTCTCGTCCTGACCATCGGCTTTATCTATGAGTGGAAGAAGGGAGCGCTGGAATGGGCATGAGCCAGAACAACACCACGCTCGTTGCGCCGCAGCCGAAGGGGATCATTGATCCCTCGACCGGCAAGCCGGTTGGCAGCAACGATGCCTACTTCACTGAGATCAATGACGAGCTCGCCGACAAGGGCTTTCTCGTTACCTCTGCCGACGAACTGATCACCTGGGCCCGTACCGGTTCGCTGATGTGGATGCAGTTCGGTCTTGCCTGTTGCGCCGTTGAAGGTCTGATGCAGGCCTCCGGCCCGCGTTACGACATGGAGCGCTTTGGCGTTGCTCCGCGCGCCTCACCGCGCCAGTCGGACGTGATGATCGTGGCTGGTACCTTGACGAACAAGATGGCGCCCGCTCTGCGCAAGGTCTATGACCAGATGCCGGAGCCACGTTACGTCATCTCCATGGGCTCCTGCGCCAATGGCGGCGGCTATTACCACTATTCCTACGCTGTTGTGCGTGGATGCGACCGCGTCGTCCCGGTGGATATTTATGTTCCGGGCTGTCCCCCCACGGCGGAAGCGCTGCTTTACGGCGTGCTTCTGCTGCAGAAGAAAATCCGCCGTACCGGTACGATCGAGCGCTAAGGGCAAAGGACGATTTTGGAATGAGCGAAGCTCTCAACGATCTTGCTGCTTACGTCAAGGAAGCGCGCGGTTCACTCGTCGTGTCGGCTGATATCGCCTATGGCGAACTGACGCTGAATACGACGCCTGACAACGTGATCGCGCTTTTGACCTTCCTGCGTGATGACGTTCAATGCGGGTTCGTCAATATCATCGATATCTGCGGCGTTGACTGGCCGCAGCGCGAAAAGCGCTTCGATGTCGTCTATCATCTGCTGTCGCCGCGCCAGAACCTGCGCGTGCGCGTCAAGCTACAGGTGGAAGAAGACGAGGGCGTGCCGTCTGCAACATCCGTTTACATGGGTGCAGAGTGGTTCGAGCGTGAAGCCTGGGACATGTATGGCATTCCTTTCGAGGGCCATAAGGATCTGCGCCGCATCCTGACCGATTACGGCTTTGAAGGCCATCCGCTGCGCAAGGATTTTCCGGTTACCGGCTTTGTGGAAGTGCGTTACGATGACGTTCTGAAACGGGTTCTTTACGAACCGGTCGAACTGAAGCAGGAATTCCGTAACTTCGATTTCCTTTCCCCTTGGGAAGGGACCGAGTACGTTCTTCCCGGCGACGAAAAGGCCAAGCAATGAGCCAGGTCTCCGCGACAGAGCATGGGCAATGTCTTTGCGGCGCCGTCGGCTTTGAAGCCGAAGTGGGCGCCCGCGAATTCGGCGTTTGCCATTGCTCCATGTGCCGCCGCTGGTCGGGCGGTACGTTCATGGCTGTGGAATGCGCTGGCGTGTCCTTCCAGAACGATGAACATCTCGGCGTCTTTTCCTCCTCGGAATGGGGCGAGCGTTGCTTCTGCACGAACTGCGGCAGCACGCTGATGTGGCGTTCGAAGGACGGCAAGCATTTCGCCGTGTCGCTGCAGGCTTTTGACAACCCGTCCAGTTTCACGTTCGCGTCGCAGATTTTCACGGATGAAAAGCCTTCGAACTATTCATTCGCCGAGACCACGCAGAACATGACCGGCCCCGAATTCATCGCCATGATCACCTCGGCGGAGCACTAGAATGACTGAGCATAACGTCCGCAACTTCACGATCAACTTCGGTCCGGAACATCCGTCCGCGCACGGCGTGCTGCGTCTGGTTCTCGAACTGGACGGTGAAATCGTCGAGCGCGTCGATCCCCATATCGGTCTGCTGCATCGCGGCACCGAAAAGCTGATCGAGACCAAGACCTACCTGCAGGCCGTACCCTATTTCGACCGCCTCGATTACGTCGCGCCGATGAACCAGGAACACGCTTTCGCGCTTGCCGTCGAAAAGCTGCTGGGCCTGGAAATCCCGATGCGCGGCCAGCTGATCCGCGTTCTCTATTCGGAAATCGGCCGCATCCTGTCGCACATCATGAACGTGACCACGCAGGCCATGGACGTGGGCGCGATGACGCCGCCGGTCTGGGGCTTTGAAGAGCGTGAAAAGCTGATGGTCTTTTATGAGCGGGCCTGCGGCGCGCGCATGCACTCTGCCTATTTCCGCCCGGGTGGTGTTCACCAGGACCTGCCGCCGGAACTGGTCGACGACATCGGCAAGTGGTGCGATCCCTTCATCACCGTCCTCGACAATATCGAGGGCCTTCTGACGGACAACCGTATCTACAAGCAGCGTAACGTCGATATCGGCGTCGTCTCGCTTGAGGACGCTTTTGCATGGGGCTTTACGGGCGTCATGGTTCGCGGCTCGGGCGCTGCCTGGGACCTGCGCCGGGCGCAGCCCTATGAGTGCTACTCCGATCTCGAATTCGATATTCCGGTCGGCAAAAACGGCGACTGCTACGATCGTTATCTGATCCGCATGCAGGAAATGCGCGAATCCGTGAAGATCATGAAGCAGTGCGTTGAGCTTCTGTCCGGCAAGCATCGCATCGGCCCGGTCTCCTCGCTCGATGGCAAGGTGGTTCCGCCCAAGCGTGGTGAGATGAAGCGTTCGATGGAAGCGCTGATCCACCACTTCAAGCTCTACACCGAAGGTTACCACGTTCCCGCCGGCGAAGTTTACGCCGCCGTCGAGGCGCCGAAGGGCGAGTTCGGCGTCTATGTGGTTGCCGATGGTTCCAACAAGCCCTACCGCTGCAAGATCCGCGCGCCGGGCTACGCCCATCTTCAGGCGATGGACTTCCTGTGCAAGGGCCATCAGCTTGCCGACGTTACAGCCGTGCTCGGCTCTCTCGACATCGTGTTCGGGGAGGTCGACCGCTGATGCGTTTGCCGTTGGCCATTCCGGCTTTTCTCGCAGCGATGACGGCACCCGTTCTTGCCCAGACGGCAACGGACGAGGGTGCTGTTGCGCTGTCGAGCGGCGGCTCTTCGACCATCAAGCAGCTTCTGTCGTCGGGATACGAGATCAAGGCCTCGGTTCCCAATGGCAGCAAGTTCATCGTGTTCATGCAAAAAGACAAGGCGGCTTATGCCTGCGAATTCGTCACGGTGGCGAGATCGCGGTGTGAGACGTTAAACTGAAAAGGCGTGAGGAAGTATGTCCGTTCGTCGACTAGCCGAAGATCAGTTCCAGCCCGTGGCATTTGCCTTCAATGCGGAAAACACCGCATGGGCTGAGAAGACGATCAAGAAATATCCCGAGGGACGTCAGCAATCTGCCGTTATCCCCCTGCTCATGCGTGCGCAGGAGCAGGACGGCTGGGTTACCCGCGCCGCCATCGAAAAAATCGCAGACATGCTTGATATGGCCTATATCCGTGTCCTGGAAGTGGCGACCTTCTATACGCAGTTCCAGCTGAAGCCTGTCGGCACGCGTGCTCACGTTCAGGTCTGCGGCACCACGCCCTGCATGCTGCGTGGCTCCGAAGCGCTGATGGATGTCTGCCGCAAGAAGATCCACCACGATCCGCTGCACACCAACGAAAGCGGCACGCTTTCCTGGGAAGAAGTGGAATGTCAGGGCGCCTGCGTCAACGCGCCAATGGTCATCATCTTCAAGGATGCCTATGAAGACCTGACGCCGGAGCGTCTGGAAGAGATCATCGACACGTTCGAGGCAGGCAAGGGCGATACCGTCAAGACCGGTCCGCAGATCGACCGTCATCAGTCCGTGCCCGTTGGCGGCCTGACGACGTTGACGGAAGAGATCAAGCCGGATCGTTCCAACCTCGATAAGCCCGCAGAGCCTGCAGCCGACGCCGCCCAGACGCCGCCGTCCAATGCTGCCAAGCCGAAGACCGATGCGCCGGAAACCGATCCGAAGCTGAAGACACCGGCAACGGCGCCAAAGGCTGCCGCTGAAAACGCCAAGGCTGCCGAGACCGAAGACGCCGGCAAGAAGTCGCAGTGAGAGGTTGAACCATGTTGAAAGATCAGGATCGCATCTTTACCAATCTCTACGGCCTCAAGGACAAGTCCCTGAAGGGCGTGCTGGCGCGCGGCCACTGGGATGGCACCAAGCAGATCATCGAAAAGGGCCGTGACTGGATCATCAATGAGATGAAGGCTTCGGGACTTCGCGGTCGCGGCGGCGCTGGCTTCCCGACGGGTCTCAAGTGGTCGTTCATGCCGAAGGAAAACGACGGCCGTCCGCATTACCTCGTCGTCAATGCCGACGAATCCGAGCCCGGCACCTGCAAGGACCGCGAAATCCTGCGCAACGATCCGCACACGCTGATCGAAGGCTGCGTGATCGCTGGTTTCGCCATGGGTGCGCATACGGCTTACATCTATGTTCGTGGCGAATATATGCGCGAGCGCGAAGCGCTTCAGGCAGCCATTGACGAATGCTACGATGCAGGCCTGCTCGGCGGGAACAACAAGAACGGCTGGGATTTCGACATCTACGTCCATCACGGTGCAGGTGCCTATATCTGCGGCGAAGAGACGGCATTGCTTGAAAGCCTCGAAGGCAAGAAGGGCCAGCCGCGCCTCAAGCCGCCGTTCCCGGCAAATATGGGCCTTTATGGTTGCCCCACGACCGTCAACAACGTTGAGTCCATCGCCGTTGCGCCGACCATTCTGCGTCGCGGCGCGGCCTGGTTCTCGTCGATTGGCCGTCCGAACAACGTCGGCACCAAGCTGTTCATGGTCTCGGGCCATGTTGAGCGTCCCTGCACCTTCGAAGACGCGCTCGGTCTGTCCTTCCGCGAACTGATCGAACACCACTGCGGTGGCATCCGTGGCGGCTGGGACAATCTGCTTGGCGTCATCCCCGGCGGCGCATCCTGCCCCATCGTGCGCGGCGAGGACATGAAGGACGCGATCATGGACTTCGACGGCATGCGCGAAGTGAAGTCTTCCTTCGGCACTGGCGGCATGATCGTCATGGACAAGTCCACCGACGTCATCAAGGCGATTGCCCGCATCGCGGCCTTCTTCAAGCACGAAAGCTGCGGCCAGTGCACGCCATGCCGCGAAGGCACGGGCTGGATGTGGCGCGTGCTGGAGCGTATGGTCAAGGGCAATGCGCAGAAGCGCGAGATCGACATGCTGTTCGAAGTGACGAAACAGATCGAAGGCCACACCATCTGCGCGCTCGGCGATGCTGCCGCATGGCCGGTACAGGCGCTGATCCGCAATTTCCGTCCGGAAATCGAAAAGCGCATCGACCAATATACCTACAGGGCCATGGATGATGGCGCTGTTCTGGAAGCCGCTGAATAAGCGTTGAGGCTTCGGGCGAAGCCGGAGAATTTCCGGTCTCGCGACACCATGAAGCGCCTGGCTGTTAATTGCCGGGTGCGATTAAGGATTTGTTGCGGACCGTGTGAGACACGGGACGAACAGGCAACAGGACGTAAGTAGGACCATGGCAAAGCTCAAGGTTGACGGTAAAGAGATCGAGGTTCCGGATCATTTCACGCTGTTGCAGGCGTGTGAGGAGGCTGGCGCCGAAGTTCCGCGCTTTTGTTTTCATGAGCGCTTGTCGGTCGCGGGTAACTGCCGCATGTGTCTCATCGAGGTGAAGGGCGGACCGCCTAAGCCGGCCGCTTCCTGCGCCATGGGCGTGCGCGACGTTCGCGGCGGCCCGAACGGCGAATTGCCTGAGGTCTTCACCAACACGCCGATGGTCAAGAAGGCCCGCGAAGGCGTGATGGAATTCCTGCTCATCAACCACCCGCTGGATTGCCCGATCTGCGACCAGGGCGGCGAATGCGACCTGCAGGACCAGGCGATGGCCTTCGGTATCGCCGGTTCGCGTTACGCGGAAAACAAGCGCGCGGTTGAAGACAAATATATCGGCCCGCTCGTCAAGACGGTCATGAACCGTTGCATCCACTGCACACGCTGCGTCCGTTTCACGACCGAAGTTGCCGGCATTGCCGAACTCGGCCTCATCGGCCGTGGCGAAGATGCCGAGATCACCACCTATCTCGAACAGGCGATGACATCAGAGCTTCAGGGCAACGTCGTTGATCTCTGCCCGGTCGGCGCGCTCACCTCCAAGCCCTTCGCCTTCACCGCCCGCCCGTGGGAACTGAACAAGACCGAAACCATCGACGTGATGGACGCTCTCGGTTCGGCCATCCGCGTCGATACCCGTGGCCGCGAAGTCATGCGCGTCATGCCGCGCGTCAACGAGGCGATCAATGAAGAGTGGATCTCCGACAAGAGCCGCTTCATCTGGGACGGCCTGAAGACGCAGCGCCTTGACCGGCCTTACGTCCGTAAAGATGGTCGTCTTCTGCCCGCGACCTGGGGCGAAGCATTCGGGGCGATCAAGCAGGCTGTTGCCGCAACGTCCGGCAACAAGATCGGCGCGATCGCTGGCGATCTGTCGTCCGTCGAAGAAATGTTCGCGCTGAAGTCGCTTCTGGCTTCGCTCGGCTCCGCCAATGTCGATTGCCGCCAGGACGGTGCAGCGCTTGACCCGTCGCTCGGCCGCGCCAGCTATCTGTTCAATGCCACCATCGAAGGTATCGAACAGGCAGACGCTCTGCTGATTGTTGGCTCCAACCCGCGTTACGAAGCAGCTGTCCTCAACGCCCGCATTCGCAAGCGCTGGCGTCGTGGCGGCTTCCCGATCGGTGTGATCGGCGAAGCCGGTGAGCTGCGTTACAATTACGAATATCTCGGTTCGGGTGCTGAAACGCTCTCCGATCTGGCCAATGGTTCGCACAGCTTCATCGAGAAGCTGAAGTCTGCCAAGAATCCGCTGATCATCGTTGGTCAGGGCGCTTTGTCCCGCGCTGATGGCGCTGCCGTTCTTGCGGCTGCTGCCAAGCTCGCGACCTCGGTCGGCGCTGTCACCGAAGAGTGGAACGGGTTCTCGGTTCTGCACACTGCCGCTGCCCGTGTTGGCGGTCTCGATATCGGCTTCGTGCCGGGCGAGGGCGGTGTCGCTGCAGCCGACATGGTCGCCTCAATGGATGTTCTCTTCCTGCTCGGCGCCGATGAACTCGACCTGTCGAACAAGGGCGCGAAGTTCACCGTCTATATCGGCAGCCATGGCGATCAGGGCGCGATGAACGCCGACGTTATCCTTCCGGGTGCGGCCTATACCGAAAAATCCGGTATCTGGGTCAACACCGAAGGCCGGGTGCAGGTTGGCAACCGTGCCGGTTTCGCACCGGGCGAGGCCCGTGAAGACTGGGCGATCCTGCGTGCGCTGTCCGACGTCCTCGGTAAGAAGCTGCCCTTCGATTCGCTGTCTGCCTTGCGCGGCCAGCTCTACGTCGCGCATCCGCATCTGGCGGAAACCGACGAGATCGTTGCCGGCAAGGCTTCCGATATCGAGGCTCTGGCTGCTAAAACGGGCTCGCTCGTGAAGTCGGCGTTTGCTTCGCCGGTAAAAGACTTTTATTTGACGAACCCGATTGCGCGCGCCTCTGCCGTCATGGCCGAGTGCTCCGCATTGGCCCGCAACAATTTCCAGGCTGCGGCAGAGTAAGGGTAGGGGATTATGGAATCGTTTTTCTGGAGCTACGTCTGGCCCGCGCTGATCATGGTCGGCCAGTCCCTGCTGCTTCTTGTCGTTCTTCTGGTGTCGATCGCGTTTCTACTGCTCGCTGACCGTAAGGTCTGGGCGGCGGTTCAGCTGCGCCGTGGTCCGAACGTCGTTGGTCCCTTTGGTCTGTTCCAGTCCTTCGCCGACCTTCTGAAGTTCATCCTGAAAGAGCCCGTCATTCCAGCCGGCGCGAACAAGGCGGTCTTCCTTCTGGCGCCGCTTGTTGCCGTGACGCTGGCGCTTGCCACCTACGCGGTCATTCCTTTTGCGGATGGCTGGGTTGTCGCCAATATCAATGTCGGCATTCTCTACATCTTCGCGATCTCGTCGCTTGAAGTGTATGGCATCATCATGGGTGGCTGGGCTTCGAACTCGAAATATCCTTTCCTCGGCGCGTTGCGTTCTGCCGCGCAGATGGTGTCTTACGAAGTCTCGATCGGTCTCGTTATCGTCACCGTTCTGCTCTGCGTCGGCTCGCTGAATCTTACGGATATCGTTCTGGCGCAGCGTACCGGCCTCGGCACCATGCTCGGCCTGCCGGCCTCGTTCCTTGACTGGCACTGGCTGTCGCTGTTCCCGATGTTCATCGTGTTCTTCATCTCGGGCCTTGCCGAAACCAACCGTCCTCCCTTCGACCTTCCGGAAGCGGAATCGGAACTGGTTGCCGGTCACATGGTGGAATATGGCTCCACGCCCTACATGATGTTCATGCTCGGTGAATATGCCGCAATCGTGCTGATCTGCTGCCTCACCACCATTCTCTTCCTTGGCGGCTGGCTGCCGATCGTGGATGTATGGTTCCTGAACTGGGTGCCTGGTATCATCTGGTTCGCGCTGAAGGGCTGCATGGTCTTCTTCATGATCGCGCTCACCAAGGCCTTCGTTCCGCGTTACCGTTACGACCAGCTCATGCGCCTTGGCTGGAAGGTTTTCCTGCCGCTGTCGCTCGCCATGGTCGTTATCGTTGCATTCGTACTGAAGCTGACGGGGTGGGCCGGTTGATGTCCAAACTCCTCGCTCAAAGATCTGGAGACTGAGATGGCAAGCCTCTCCCAAGCCGTCAACTCGCTGTTCCTCAAGGAATTCGTCGGCGCGATCTTCCTGACGATGCGTCACTTCTTCAAGCAGAAGGCGACGATCAATTATCCTTTCGAAAAGGGTCCGGTCTCGCCGCGCTTCCGTGGCGAACATGCGCTGCGCCGTTATCCGAACGGGGAAGAACGCTGCATCGCCTGCAAGCTGTGTGAAGCGATCTGTCCTGCTCAGGCGATCACCATCGAAGCGGGCCCGCGTCGCAACGACGGCACGCGTCGCACGGTGCGTTACGACATCGACATGGTGAAGTGCATCTATTGCGGCTTCTGCCAGGAAGCCTGCCCGGTCGATGCCATCGTTGAGGGCCCGAACTTCGAATTCGCGACGGAAACCCGCGAAGAGCTTTATTTCGACAAGCAGAAGCTTCTCGACAATGGCGACCGCTGGGAGCGTGAAATCGCGCGCAACCTCGCACTGGATGCACCTTACCGTTAAGGTGCAACCGTCTTTCCGGGGGCAATCCCGGAGAGCGATGAAAAGTAAAATGCCTGCGCGGTTTTCGCCGGCGGGGACGAAACGGGCGAGGGGGCGTTAAGCCCTCTTCTCCCGATGAGGACAAGAAGGCACCAAGATGGGTCTGCACGCTGTATTCTTTTATATATTCGCTTTCGTCGCCGTGGCGTCTGCGTTCATGGTCATCGCCTCGAAGAACCCCGTTCATTCGGTGCTCTTCCTGATTTTGACCTTTTTCAACGCAGCCGCGCTGTTCCTGCTGACGGGGGCCGAGTTCCTCGCCATGATCCTGCTGGTGGTTTATGTCGGCGCGGTGGCGGTGCTGTTCCTCTTTGTCGTCATGATGCTGGACGTGGATTTCGCCGAACTGCGCTCCGGTGTGCTGCAATATGCTCCTGTTGGCGCACTGATCGGCGTCATCCTGGCGGCGGAACTGATCGTTGTGGTTGGTGGCAGCATGCTGAACCCGATCGCGGCAAAGTCCATCACCATGCCCATCCCGCCTGTGGCCGAACGCACCAATACGGCGGCACTCGGTGACGTGCTCTATACCAATTACGTCTACTTCTTCCAGCTCGCCGGTCTCGTGCTGCTGGTGGCCATGATCGGCGCCATCGTGCTGACGCTGCGTCATCGCACCGACATCAAGCGACAGGACATCTCCACGCAGGTTGGCCGCGACCCGAAGACCGCCGTTACCACGGTCAAGGTCAAGCCGGGCCAGGGCATCTGAAGGCGAACGGATCCAAGGAAAAAGAATATGGAAATCGGTCTTTCCCACTACCTGACGGTCAGCGCCATCCTCTTCACGATCGGCGTCTTCGGCATCTTCCTCAACCGGAAGAACGTCATCGTCATCCTGATGTCGATCGAGCTTATCCTGCTTGCGGTCAACCTTAACATGGTGGCGTTTTCGTCGTTCCTGAACGATATCGTCGGCCAGGTCTTCGCATTGTTCATCCTGACCGTTGCTGCTGCCGAAGCGGCCATCGGTCTTGCAATACTCGTTGTCTTCTACCGCAACCGCGGATCGATCGCCGTCGAAGACGTCAATATGATGAAGGGCTGATAAGGCTATGATCTACAAGGCTATCGTCTTTCTTCCACTGATCGGCTTCCTGATCGCCGGCCTGTTCGGCCGGTCCATCGGCGCCAAGGCTTCGGAATATGTCACCACCGGTCTGATGATCGTGGTCGCCATCCTGTCGTGGATCGTGTTCTTCAACGTCGCGCTTGCCCATGGCGAGCCGGGCGAGGTGATCAAGGTCACCGTGCTGCGCTGGATCCAGTCCGGCGGCATCGATGTCGAATGGGCGTTCCGCATCGATACGCTGACGGCGGTCATGTTCGTCGTCGTCAACACCGTCTCGACGCTCGTGCACCTCTATTCGATCGGATACATGCACCACGATCCGCATCGTCCGCGCTTCTTTGCCTATCTGTCGCTCTTCACCTTCGCCATGCTGATGCTGGTGACCTCGGACAACCTGTTGCAGATGTTCTTCGGCTGGGAAGGCGTGGGTCTGGCGTCCTATCTTCTGATCGGCTTCTGGTTCAAGAAGCCGTCCGCATCGGCTGCCGCCATGAAGGCCTTCATCGTCAACCGCGTCGGTGACTTCGGCTTCATTCTCGGCATCGGCGGCGTGTTCGTGCTGTTCGGCTCGATCAATTTCGAAACGATCTTCGCGGCTGCCGCAACCTATCTGCCGGCCGAAGGTGCTGCCTCGACGGAAATCGTCATCAACCTGTTCGGCATGCATCTGGATAAGGCCAATGCGATGACAGGCGTCTGCCTGCTGCTCTTCATGGGCGCCATGGGTAAGTCGGCGCAGTTCCTGCTGCACACCTGGCTGCCGGACGCGATGGAAGGCCCGACACCCGTGTCTGCCCTCATTCACGCCGCAACCATGGTCACCGCCGGCGTCTTCCTCGTCGCCCGCATGTCGCCGCTGTTCGAACTGTCGCATGATGCCTTGACGGTCGTCACGCTGATCGGCGCGATCACTGCCTTCTTTGCGGCAACCGTTGGCCTCGTACAGAACGACATCAAGCGCGTTATCGCCTATTCGACCTGCTCGCAGCTCGGTTACATGTTCGTGGCGCTTGGCGTCGGTGCTTATGGTGCCGCTGTGTTCCACCTCTTCACGCACGCCTTCTTCAAGGCTCTCCTGTTCTTGTGCGCCGGCTCGGTCATCCATGCCGTCGATGGCGAGCAGGACATGCGTTACATGGGCGGTCTGCGCAAGCATATCCCCATCACCTTCTGGACGATGACTGTCGGCACGCTGGCGCTGACCGGCGTCGGTATTCCGGGCACGATGATCGGTTTTGCCGGCTTCTTCTCGAAGGACGTCATCATCGAATCCGCTTATGCCTCGCATTCGGTTCTGTCCGGTTTCGCCTTCACGCTGCTGGTTATCGCCGCGCTGTTCACCAGCTTCTACTCCTGGCGTCTGGCCTTCATGACCTTCTTCGGCAAGCCGCGCGCTTCCGCCGACGTCATGCACCACGTGCATGAATCGCCGATGGTCATGCTGATCCCGCTCTTCATCCTCACCGTTGGCGCGATCTTCGCCGGTGTCGCATTCGAAGGTTATTTCTTCGGCCACGAATATGCCGAATTCTGGAAGGGCGCTCTCTTTACGCTCCCGGAAAACGAAATCCTCGAAGAGTTCCACCACGTTCCGCTGTGGGTGAAGTGGAGCCCGTTCGTCGCTATGGCGCTTGGTTTCGTGACCGCATGGTACATGTACATCAAGTCGCCGGAGACGCCGAAGCGTCTGGCCGAGACCCATCGTGGCCTCTACCAGTTCCTTCTCAACAAGTGGTACTTCGACGAACTCTATGACTTCCTCTTCGTACGTTCCGCAAAGGCGCTCGGCCGCTTCCTGTGGAAGAAGGGCGACGTCGCCGTCATCGATCACTATGGACCGAACGGCATTGCAGCGCGTGTGGTTGACGTGACCAACCGCATGGTCCGCCTGCAATCCGGTTACCTCTATCACTATGCCTTTGCGATGCTGATCGGCATCGCGGCGCTTGTCACCTGGATGATGCTCGGGAGTGCCCTCTGATGACCGATTGGCCCATTCTTTCAACGGTCACCTTTCTGCCGCTCGTCGGCGTGGTGCTCCTGCTTCTGACGAATGAGAACGGCCCCTATGGTCGCCGCAACATTCTCAACGTCTCGCTGCTGACGACGGTCTTCACCTTCATCGTGTCGCTGTTCATCTGGATCGGTTTCGACAATTCGAACCCCGGCTTCCAGATGGTCGAGAAGCATCAATGGTTCGGTAACATCGCCGCCTACCATCTTGGCGTCGACGGCATCTCCATGCTGTTCGTTATCCTCACCACTTTCCTCATGCCGTTCTGCGTGCTGGCAAGCTGGGATTCGATCGAAAAGCGCATCAAGGAATACATGATCGCCTTCCTGCTGCTGGAAGTCGTCATGATCGGCGTCTTTGTGGCGCTGGATACGGTTCTCTTCTACGTCTTCTTCGAAGCGACGCTGATTCCGATGTTCATCATCATCGGTGTCTGGGGCGGCAAGGATCGCGTTTACGCGTCCTACAAGTTCTTCCTCTACACGCTGCTCGGCTCGGTTCTGACGATGCTCGCCATCATGGCCATGTATTGGCAGGCCGGCACGACCGACATGACCGAACTGCTGAAATACGGCTTCCCGGCCGGCATGCAGACCTGGCTGTGGCTTGCCTGTTTCGCCGCCTTCTCGGTCAAGATGCCGATGTGGCCGGTGCACACCTGGCTGCCGGATGCCCACGTTCAGGCCCCGACCGCAGGTTCGGTCATTCTGGCTGGCGTCATGCTGAAGCTCGGCGGTTACGGTTTCATCCGCTTCTCGTTGTCGATGTTCCCCTTAGCGTCGGATTATTTCGCACCCTTCGTCTTCACGCTGTCGGTTCTCGCCATCATCTACACCTCGCTGGTGGCGATGATGCAGGACGACATCAAGAAGCTGATCGCCTATTCCTCCGTTGCTCACATGGGTTACGTCACCATGGGCATCTTCGCTGCCAACGTTCAGGGCGTGCAGGGTGCAATCTTCCAGATGCTGTCGCACGGCATCGTGTCGGGCGCGCTCTTCCTCTGCGTCGGCGTCGTTTACGACCGTCTCCATACCCGCGAAATCGCGGCCTATGGCGGTCTCGTCAACAACATGCCGAAATATGCGGTCGCCTTCATGATCTTCACCATGGCCAATGTCGGTCTGCCCGGCACCTCCGGCTTCATCGGTGAATTCCTGACGCTGATCGGTGTGTTCCGCGCCAACACGCTGGTTGCACTCTTTGCGGCAACCGGCGTCATCCTCTCGGCCGCCTATGCGCTGTGGCTTTACCGCCGCGTGATCTTCGGCGCGCTTGAGAAGGAAAGCCTGAAGAGCCTGCTCGATCTGTCGACCCGCGAAAAGGTCATCCTTTATCCGCTGGTCGTGCTGACGATCTTCTTCGGTGTCTATCCGGCACCGGTGTTCGATGCGACAGCCGCATCGGTCGATCTTCTGGTAAACAACTATTCGGCTGCACTGCAGGCGGCGCAAAATGTTGCGCTCTCTATGAATTGACGACAGGACCCGTTGGACATGACCGCTGAAATCCTTTTTGCCAGTCTGCACATTGCGACGCCCGAGCTGATCCTTGCGGTCGGCGCGCTGGCGCTGCTCATGATTGGCGTCTTCTCGGGCGACAAGTCGACAACGACGGTCACCGGCCTTGCCGTTGCCCTCCTGCTCGTCGTCGGTCTCTGGATCATCTTTGCCCCCGCATCGGGCGTGGCTTTCGGCGGTGTCTACATCGCCGATGCCTTCGGTAACTTCATGAAGGTGCTGGCGCTGATCGGCTCCATCACCGCCATGATCCTTGCCGTCGGCCAAGGGCGCTTCGAGCCGATCGGCCGTTTCGAATATCCGGTGCTGCTGGTTCTCGCGACGCTCGGGATCCTGCTGATGATCTCGGCCAATAACCTGATCTCGCTCTACATGGCGCTGGAACTGCAGTCGTTGGCACTCTACGTCGTCTGCGCCATCAACCGCGAAAGCCTCCGCTCCACGGAAGCGGGCCTGAAATACTTCGTTCTCGGCGCACTGTCTTCCGGCATGCTGCTCTACGGCATGTCGTTGGTCTACGGTTTCACCGGCAATACCGGCTTTACCGAAATTGCCCAGGTTCTGGCCTCGGAGACCCGTTCGCTCGGCCTCGTTTTCGGTCTGGTTTTCGTGCTGGCCGGTCTCGCATTCAAGATTTCCGCTGTTCCGTTCCACATGTGGACGCCGGACGTTTATGAAGGCGCTCCGACCCCGGTCACGGCCTTCCTCTCGGCCGCGCCGAAGATCGGCGCCATGGCGATCCTCGTTCGCATTGTCATCGAAGCGTTCCAGCCCGTCTTCGCCGACTGGCAGCAGATCGTCGTCTTCATCTCCATCGCTTCCATGCTGCTTGGTTCGTTTGCCGCAATCGGCCAGAAGAACATCAAGCGCCTGATGGCCTATTCCTCCATCGGTCATATGGGTTATGCGCTGGTCGGCCTTGCTGCTGGCACCGAGGCGGGTGTCGCTGGCGTTATCCTGTACATGGCCGTCTACATGGTCATGACTCTTGGCACCTTCGCCTGCATCCTCGCCATGCGCCGCAAGGAAATCGGCAATGTCGAGAATGTCGAAGATCTCGCCGGTCTTTCGTCTTCCAATCCCTTCATGGCGGTTGTGCTGACGATCCTGATGTTCTCGCTTGCTGGCATTCCGCCGCTCGCCGGCTTCTTCGGCAAGTACTACGTGTTCCTCGCCGCCATCGAAGCGAAGCTATACCCGCTCGCCATCATCGGTGTGATCGGCTCGGTTGTCGGCGCTTACTATTACATCCGCGTCGTCAAGGTCATGTGGTTCGATGAAGCCAAGGACAAGTTCGAGCGTCCGTCGGGCGAATTGAAGGTGGTTTACGCGCTTTCGGCTCTCTTTACCGTCGCTTTCATCGTCTTCGGCGGTGCGCTTGGCAACGCGGTCACGGCTGCGGCGAAGACCTTCTTTTGAGCAGTACACGAAGGCATACGGGCCGGATGTCCATCGATGATATCAGGCACGAGGCGATGGCGGAAACGCCATCGACCAATCTGGAATGTTTCGCCCGGGCACGGGCCGGGGATGGCGGCAATCTTTGGGTTACCGCCGTCCGCCAGACCGGCGGCCGGGGCCGCCGAGGCCGGCCCTGGGTCTCAGAGCCCGGCAATCTCTACGCTTCTCTTCTTCTGATCGATCCCGCGCCGATGGAGCGCATCGGCTCTCTGCCGCTCGCTTTTGCGCTGGCGGTTTATCGCGCCATTCGCGCGGTGCTGCCGCCGGGCGGCGACGCGCTTGAAATCAAGTGGCCAAACGATGTACTCATCGGCCGCCGCAAGACCTGCGGCATCCTGATGGAGGCGGAGCTTTTGCCAGACGGCCGCCGCGCCATCGTCATCGGCATTGGTATCAATATCGCCCATAAGCCCGACAATCCGCTTTATCCCGTCACGATGCTATCGGAACATGGTGCATCCTGCTCGCCCGAGGAACTGTTCGCCCATCTCTTCCGTGAGACGACCGAGGTTCTGCGCGAATGGGATAAGGGCAGGGGCGTATCTGGCATCATCGCCAGCTGGCGGGCGGCGGCCTGTGGCATTGGCGAACATATCACCGTCAACTTCCCGGATCGTTCGATCGGCGGGCGTTTTGTCGGAATTGATGATAATGGTTATCTGCTGCTGGATGAGGACGAGGGCGCAAGACGCTCCATCGCCGCCGGCGACGTGTTTTTCGGATGAGGTGAACGGTGCGGGCAAAAAATCCGCGCCGAACCCTATCCCAGAGGTTGGAGCTTTCCTGCGGCTCATGAAATGCAGGGCGACAAACCGGATCCGCATCGGCCCGGTCGATCAGATGGTTCAACAGGTCCGATGCGGGATAGCAGCGGCAGGGCGCGGCATGACGCCGTCCTGCGCGCGTTTTGTGAATGGATAAGAAAAACAATGGCTCAACAGGACGAACTGGTTTTTGTGCCGCTTGGCGGCGTGGGTGAAATCGGCATGAATCTCGCGCTTTACGGCTACGGGCCGGCAAGCAGGCGCGAATGGATCATGGTGGATTGCGGCGTGACCTTTGCCGGCTTGGATTTGCCGGGCGTCGATCTGGTCCTGCCCGATATCAGCTATATCGAGGCGCAGAAGAAAAACCTCAAGGGCATCATCATCACCCACGCCCACGAGGACCACTATGGTGCGCTGAACGATCTCTGGCCCGGCCTTAATGTGCCGGTCTATGCCTCGGCCTTCACTGCCGGCATGCTGGAGGCGAAGCGCGCTTATGAGGGCACCCGCGCGGAAATTCCGATCACGCCGTTCAAGGCGGGCGACCGCATTAATGTCGGTCCCTTCGAAATTGAAGCCGTTGGCGTCAACCACTCCATTCCCGAGCCGATGTCACTGGTCATCCGCACGCCGCTCGGCAATGTCATCCACACCGGTGACTGGAAGATCGACGAAGCGCCGTCACTTGGGCCGTTGACGGATGAAGCCCGGTTCCGCGCCATCGGTGAAGAGGGCGTTCTGGCACTGATGTGCGACAGCACCAACTCCGTTCGCGACGGCGTGTCGCCTTCCGAGCATGAGGTTTCGGAAGGCCTGCGCCAGATCATCGAAAATGCCGAGGGACGCGTGGCCGTTACCACCTTCTCCTCCAATGTCGGGCGCATCCGCTCGATCGCGCAGGCGGCTGAGGCTGCCGGTCGCGAGGTGCTGCTGCTTGGCTCGTCGCTGAAGCGCGTCGTCAACGTGTCGCAGGATCTCGGCATCATGGAAGGCATCAAGCCGTTCCTCGCCGAAGATGAATTCGGTTATATTCCCCGTGATCGTGTGGTGCTGATCCTGACCGGTTCGCAGGGCGAACCGCGTGCAGCACTCGCCAAGCTTTCCCGCGATGAGATGCGCAATGTGGCGCTCGCGTCCGGCGATACGGTCGTATTTTCGTCACGCGCCATCCCTGGCAATGAAAAGGCGATCATTGATATCAAGAACGGTTTGATCGAACAGGGCGTGCACATCGTCACTGACAATGAGGCGCTGGTACACGTCTCCGGCCATCCGCGCCGTAACGAGCTTCTGAGGATGTATGAATGGACAAAGCCGCAGATCGTCGTGCCCGTCCACGGCGAAGCGGCGCATCTGGTGGCGCAGAAGGAACTGGCCGAGCAGGCTGGCATTTCCCAGGTGCCGAAGGTGCGCAACGGCAACGTTCTGCGCCTCGCACCCGGTCCTGCCGAAGTGATCGATGACGTGCCACACGGCCGCGTCTTCAAGGACGGCAATCTCATCGGTGACATGGACGAGATGGGCATCAGCAACCGCCGCAAGCTCTCCTTTGCGGGCCATGTCTCGGTGAATGTCGTGCTGGACAGCCGTTATGATTTCCTCGGCGATCCCGATGTCGTGCCTTTCGGCCTGCCGGAATTCGATGACGAGGATGAGGCGATGGAGGACACGCTTTATGACGCCGTGCTCGGCGCCGTCGAAAGCATTCCGCGCGCCCGCCGCAAAGATCTGGAATTGCTGCGCGAAGCCGTGCGCCGCGCCGTGCGCGCCGCCGCCAACCAGAGTTGGGGCAAGAAGCCGATCGTGACGGTTTTTGTGACGAAGGTGTAAGCCGGGAAGCAGGAGCTTTCGGGCGATAGTATTATCCGCTCTCCGTCACCCCGGACTAGATCCGGGGTCCAGCGCGATCAAGTCCTTGATCGCGTAAAGACTCGTCTCACGGCGCAGACGCGCCGTGGCTGGATGCCGGATCAAGTCCGGCATGACGGAGGAGAGGTCTCCGCCTTCGTGAGCGACCTCACGGTACCCGCTCAAAGCGCGGTTCTGGTCGTCCTTCCGAGGCTTTTTGCGCTTCTTGCAGAGAAGTGATTCCGGTTTGCGGATGAATGCGATACAAGGGCGCATTGTGCAGGAGGATCACATGCCGCTTCTTTCGCTCTTCGCCGTTTATTTCATCGTCTGGTGGACGGTGCTTTTCATCGTCTTGCCGATTGGTCTGCGCACCCAGGACGAGGACGGCGACGTGGCGCTGGGCACGGTTGCCAGCGCCCCATCCAGCTTCAGGGGCGGACGGATCGTCTTGTGGACGACCCTCATTTCGGCCGTGATCTGCGGGATCTGGTACGGTGGAAGCTGGTGGTTCGGCGTGAGCCTTGATGACCTGCCGAGAATTATCCCCGTTTTTGATTGAATGGCGCCGCCGCCACGCGGGTCATCGTGGTGCGTGACCTCTCTCTGCTAGCGAATGAGAGTGCCTGTTAAGGAGGCAACTCGGCGCGGATCTCTCGTGCAAAGCGTCATACGGATGTCACATGTATCGTGCACACACCATCCAAGGTGGTGCATCGACGGTCGGCATTCGCGCAAATGAATGAGCTCAAGAGCGAAACTGGGTTCGAGGCAAAAAAAAACAAGGCCTTTCAGCCTTGTTTTCCAGTTTTCGCGTGATCTGTAACCGTTACCGGGGCAGCGAACGAGCGCGCCTAAGATCTAATCCTCCCAAGACTGACCGCGAAATGACAAGAATTTAAACTTCCTGCCTCTTTTGTAAGCTAAAGCTAGCCCAAAGCCCCATGCTTGTCATCTTATTTTTTGCATATTTGTTACAGTCGGCAAAAAATTCCCTGTGGTGCATTATGTCGCACCCAAGCAAGAATAATATTCCGGCCAAAGCGTTTTGACGAGAATTAGCTATCGCGAAAATACCTTGAAATCGCCTTTATCGCTCTTTTCATGGCGGGTTTTCATCCGGGCCGGAAACGGCTATATCCGGCGCCAATATCCCTCTATTCGGGGCGATTCCCGCGCTTCACGCGCGGTCGTCCGCATCAATGGAAGCCGTCATGCGTCTTAGCCGTTATTTCCTGCCCATCCTGAAGGAAAACCCCAAGGAAGCCGAGATTGTGTCTCACCGCCTCATGCTGCGTGCCGGCATGATCCGGCAGCAATCGGCTGGCATCTATTCCTGGCTGCCACTCGGCAAACGCGTGCTCGATAAGGTTAACAAGATCATCCGCGAGGAGCAGAACCGCTCCGGCGCCATCGAGCTCCTGATGCCCACCCTGCAGTCGGCAGAGCTGTGGCAGGAAAGCGGCCGTTATGACGACTACGGCAAGGAAATGCTGCGCATCAAGGACCGCCAGGATCGCCAGATGCTCTATGGCCCCACCAACGAGGAAATGATCACCGACATCTTCCGTTCGTACGTGAAGTCCTACAAGAACCTGCCGCTGAACCTCTATCATATTCAGCTGAAGTTCCGCGACGAGGTGCGTCCCCGCTTCGGCACCATGCGCTCGCGCGAGTTCCTGATGAAGGACGCTTATTCCTTCGACCTTACGAAGGAAGACGCGATCCATTCCTACAACAAGATGTTCGTGGCGTACCTGCGCACTTTCGAGCGGCTTGGCCTGCGCGCCATTCCCATGCGCGCCGATACCGGCCCGATCGGCGGCAATCACAGCCACGAGTTCATCATTCTGGCCGACACCGGCGAATCCGAGGTCTTCTGCCACAAGAGCTTCCTGGGCCGCGCGATTCCCGCTGAAAGCACCGACTTCGACGATGTCGAAGCATTGCAGGGCGTGTTTGACGAATGGACGGCTGATTACGCCGCCACCTCTGAAATGCATGACGAAGCCGCCTATGACGCGATTCCTGAGGGCGAACGCCTTTCGGCACGCGGCATTGAGGTCGGCCACATCTTCTATTTTGGCACGAAATATTCCGAGCCGATGGGCGCAAAAGTGCAGGGCAAGGACGGAAAAGAACATCCTGTCCACATGGGTTCCTACGGCATTGGACCGACACGCCTTGTTCCCGCCATCATTGAAGCATCGCATGACGAGAACGGAATCATCTGGCCGGCTTCGGTCGCTCCTTTCGACGTCGTGATCATCAACATGAAGGCTGGAGACGCGGCCTGCGATGCAGCTTGCGAAAAGCTGTATTACCAGCTCTCCAACGCCGGCAAGGATGTTCTCTACGACGATACGGACGACCGTGCGGGCCAGAAATTCGCCACGGCCGATCTGATTGGCGTGCCGCTGCAGATCATCGTCGGTCCGCGTTCGGTCGCGAATGGCGAAGTCGAAGTGAAGGATCGCAAGACCGGCGAGCGGGAAACCGTCACCGTCGAGGCGGCAATGAACAGGGTGCTGGCCTGAGCGCAAGCGCTAGTCGGAGCGGCCCAGTTGATGGTCGCTCCGCTTTTGCATCGCCGATGCTAAGGAAATACAGGCCGGGTTTTGGAAAAGCCGGCCTTGCAGTTTGAAATCAGGGAGACGACATGGCACAAGCCGAGGCTGAAAAGGGTGCGGCTGTTTCTGCCGGGGTAAAGACCGCCCGGCCGTTTTCCGCTTTTGAACGGATGGTGGCATGGCGCTACCTGCGGTCACGGCGCAAGGAAGCCTTCATTTCCGTCATTGCCGGTTTTTCCTTTGTCGGCATTATGCTGGGCGTAGCGACGCTCATCATCGTCATGGCCGTCATGAACGGTTTCCGCACGGAGCTGATCTCCCGCATTCTCGGCATCAACGGCCACATGATCGTGCAGCCGATCGATCAGCCCTTCAACAATTACGATGAACTCGCGAAGAAGTTCGCCGCCGTTCCCGGCGTCACCATGGCGTTGCCGCTGGTGGAGGGCCAGACGCTCGCCTCCGGCCGCGGCGGTGCGGGCTCCGGCGCTCTGGTGCGCGGTGTGCGCCAGGAGGATATCGACAAGGTCAAGGAGGTCGCCACAAACATCAAGACCGGCGATCTCGTTGGCTTCATGGCAGGTGACGGCGTCCTCGTCGGTTCCAGGCTTGCATCGCAATTGGGTGTCACGGCTGGCGACGATATCACCCTCATATCACCGGAAGGTGACGTGACCCCGATGGGGGTTAATCCTCGCGTCAAATCCTACAAGATCTCCGGTGTCTTCGAGATCGGCATGTCCGAATACGACGCCTCGATGATCTATATGCCGCTCTCGGAGGCGCAGCTTTATTTCAACGCTGACGGAGTCGTGCAGTCCATCGAGCTCTATGTCAGCCGCCCGGATGACGTTGACGGCATCCGCCCGCTGGTGGAACAGGCGGCTGAAAGGCAGGTCTACATCACCGACTGGCGGCAGCGGAACCAGACCTTCTTCTCCGCCCTGCAGGTGGAGCGGAACGTGATGTTCATGATCCTGACGCTCATCGTCCTGGTGGCGGCGCTCAACATCATTTCCGGCCTGATCATGCTGGTAAAGGACAAAGGGAGTGATATCGCCATTCTGCGCACCATGGGCGCAAGCTCAGGTGCTGTGATGCGCATCTTTTTCATGACTGGAGCGGCGATCGGCACGGTCGGTACCTTCGCCGGCGTGGCGCTTGGTGTCCTCGTGTGTCTCAATGTCGAATCCATCCGGCAGTTCTTCTCCTGGATTTCGGGCACGGTGCTGTTTGATCCGCAGCTCTATTTCCTCAGCCAGCTTCCGGCCGAAATGGATATTGGTGAGACCATCACGGTCGTCATCATGGCTCTGACGCTCTCTTTCCTGGCAACGATCTTCCCGGCCTGGCGTGCTTCCAAGCTCGATCCGGTTCAGGCCCTGCGTTACGAATAAGGACCGCTTCGCAATATGGCAAAAAAAACAGTGCTGCGGCTTACTGGTGTCGAAAGAACCTATGGTCAGGGCGAGACATCGCTTTCCATCCTGCGCAAGGCGGATTTCCAGTTAAAGAGCGGTGAGATGGTGGCGCTGGTCGCCCCCTCCGGCACCGGAAAATCGACTTTGCTGCATCTCGCCGGGCTTCTCGAACATCCAGACGCCGGCGAAGTTTATATCAACGACGCGCCGTGTAACGGCCTGCCGGATGAGACCCGCACGGCGATCCGCCGCAGTGACATCGGCTTCGTTTATCAGTTCCACCACCTCCTGCCCGAGTTTTCGGCAGTTGAGAACGTGATGATGCCGCAGCTCATTGCAGGTCTCACGCAGGCAGAGGCACGCAAGCGCGCGAGTGCGTTGCTGGATTACATGCGGGTGGGACACCGCGGAGAACACCGGCCGGCAGAACTTTCCGGCGGTGAACAGCAGCGTGTCGCCATTGCCCGCGCGGTCGCCAACGCGCCCCTCCTGCTTCTGGCTGATGAACCGACCGGCAATCTCGATCCGGAAACGGCATCCTATGTCTTCGACGCGCTGGAGGCGCTGGTGCGACAGTCGGGCCTCGCCGCACTCATCGCCACCCATAATCACGAGCTTGCCGGCCGTATGGACCGGCGTGTGACGCTCGCCGAAGGAAAGATCGTCGACTTCTGACCCTGACCGGCAGGGCAGCATCTGTCTCTCAGCATTCCGAACGCAGTGGCGGATCGTCATCTGGACGCCGAGACCATGCAATAGCACAGCGCTGGGTTGCTGGCCTGGGTGATGTCGGCGTCGCGATCCAAGGATAAGCATCCTTACTACATGATTTTTTTGAACCCGGAGGTTTTTTCACCTCCGGGTTTTTTGCTTTGGAGTCAGCGACTTGTTTGGCTGCTCGCGGGAACCCGCGGCGATTCTCCGGCATTGGCAAGAGGAACATCGACAGAACCCTGTTGACAAACGAACAGAATGAGAACAAAATTAGAACATAACGAGTAAGGAGAGACCAATGACTGATTTCATCCGTGACGTTGCCGCTTTCACCTCCATCGCTGTCTTCGTTGCCAGCTTTTCGGTGATCCTCACCGCCCTTTGAAGAAGACACCGGCGCAGAAGCGTGTATGGACACCGCAAGGCGGTGGACATTGAGCGCCGGAAATCGGAAAATCGCCCCCGTGATTCAGAATGACAGGATGATGATATGGGCGATATGGTTGTGCATGGGGAGAGCTCTGGCGACACCGTGAAAACTCCCGGTTTCGTCCATCTTCGGGTGCACTCCGCCTATTCTCTTCTTGAGGGGGCCTTGCCGCTCAAGAAAATAATGGCCAAGGCCGTCGCAGACGGTCAACCGGCCATTGCCATCACTGATACCAATAACCTTTTTGTGGCGCTGGAATTTTCCGAAAAGGCCCGTGACGAGGGATTGCAGCCGATCATTGGCTGCCAGCTATCGATCGACATGCAGGATGCGGCGGATGACCGCCGCAGCCATAATAGCCATCTTCAGAAACTTCCCGCCATCGTCCTCCTTGCCGCCAATGCGGAAGGATACGAGCGTCTGGTCGATCTCGTCAGTCGCGCTTATCTCGACGGCGAGGGCAGTGGTCACGCGGTGCATATAACCCGCGCGTGGCTGGAAGAAGCTTCCAATGCGGGGCTCATTGCACTGACCGGCGCATCCGGCGGGCCAGTTGATATGGCACTGAAGGACGGCCACGCCGCGCAGGCCAGAGAGAGGCTTCTGGCGCTGAAGTCACTCTTCGGTGACGGCCTCTATATCGAGTTGCAGCGCCAGTCAGGTTTCGATCGTTCGCACGAGCGGCGCATGATCGGCCTTGCCTATGAGCACGATATTCCGCTGGTTGCGACCAACGAAGCCTTCTTTCCGTCGAAGGCCGATTATGAGGCGCATGATGCGCTGATGGCCGTCGCGCACAATGCTATCGTTTCGGACGACAGCCGCTTCCGGCTGACGCCTGATCACTACCTCAAGAGCCGTGCGGAGATGACGGCGCTGTTTGCCGATCTTCCCGAGGCGCTCGACAACACCGTCGAGATCGCGCTGCGCTGCTCTTACGTACTGAAAAAACGTGGCCCCATCCTGCCGCGTTTCACCGGCGCCAGCGATGATCCGGAGGCGGCCGAGCGCGCCGAGACC